>JANEMG010000429.1 GCA_024511045.1 Gammaproteobacteria bacterium
AGCGGCTTTGGATGAGAATTTTGCCAGGGTTTGCCCCAAACCCGGCAATCCCCCCGGAAATTCTCTGGTCACTGTGCTGCTGCGCATGGTGGCTTGAATAATTTCTGGGAAACTTCAGTTACTGAGTGTTTGCGCCATTATCACAATCATGGTGTTGTGCGCCTGCTGTTGGCCGATGAAGTCGGCCTGGGCAAGACCTTGTCGCTAGGCACCGCGGCGCTGGCTCTCTGCTTGCTGAGCGATCGGGAGAAGGGTACCCGCACAAATTCGTCGGGAACGAATTTGGACGCCCAAGGGGTGCCCGCAGGAGGCGCGCCACGGAAGGCGCGCATCAACCCAGTGGTGATTTTTGCGCCCGCTACGCTGTGTGAGCAGTGGCAAACCGAGATGATCGACAAGCTCGGCATCCCCTGCGCCCGTTGGCATACCCAGAAGAAGGTCTGGCTGGATGTTGACGAGCGCATCATCTCCCCCGCGGGAAGGGAACAGATCGCCCGTTGTCCGCTGCGCATTGGCATCGTTTCCACCGGCCTGATGATGCGTGAGTGCCTCGAGAAAGAACATTTATCGGGATTGCGCTTTGGGCTGGTCATACTCGACGAAGCGCACAAGGCGCGCAGCCAACAGGGGTTTGGCCCCAATGCGGGGGAACCCAATAACCTGCTGCGCTTTATGCGCGAGATCGCCGCGCGCAGCGACCATGTGCTCTTGGGCACGGCCACGCCGATCCAGACCCGGCCCGAGGATCTCTGGGACCTGATGGGTATATTGCACCAAGGAAAGGGTCACTTCGTGCTGGGCAACGATTTATCGAAATGGCACCGCGCAGCGGAGGTTCTGCCCATACTGTACGGCGGGCAGGGAGTCACCGATCCTTATTATGCCTGGGAGCTGTTGCGCTCGCCTCTGCCGCTGGTGAATTCCACCGACGAGCCGCGTGCGCGGCGCCTGTACAGTGCCATTCGCCAGGATCTGGCGCTAACCAATGACCAATGGCAATCCTCTCAACCGTTGACGGATCTCACCGAGGAGTCCCGGGAAATTCTGGAAGACGAACTCTACCGGGAGATTGCCGGAGCTGCTTTCTTTCAGCGCGAGAATCCGCTGGTGCGTCACATCGTGCTGCGCAAACGAACGGCCCTGGAAGATGCGGGGCTGTTGACGCGGATTGGTGTGGATGTGCATCCGGACCGGAATCTGACCCGCGAGCTCCAACGCTTCGATGCGTTATTCGAAGGCAAGGCGCTGCGCACCAGCGAAGATTTTCGTGATGCCTATCGTGAAGCTCGTCTGTTTGGCAAGCTCCTTTCCAAGCGCGGCAAGGGCGGCGGTTTCATGAAAAACCTGATGGCGCAACGCATCTGCTCCAGTATTGCTGCCGGTCTAAGTACCGCCAAGATGCTTCTCGAAGGGCGTACCGTCGAAGAGGAAACCGAAGAGCAGGAGATCGCGTTATCGGTGGAAAGCCTTGAGGAGCGTGATGTTCTGGAGCGGCTTATTGAGCGCTTGGAAAGGATTGGTGAGGACCCAAAACTGCAAGGGGTTGTTCATTACTAGAGCAGGAAAAATGGCTGGAGCACGGGGTCATCATTTTCAGTCAATATTACGATACCGCCAGATGGATCGCCGATGCCCTGGCAACCAGATATCCAGATGAGGCGATCGGCCTTTATGCAGGCGCGTCACGAAGCCGGCTTTTCCAGAAGGTCGAAAGTGTCGCGATCGAACGTGAAACGCTGAAAAGGATGGTCGCCGAACACCAAACCCGGATCATGGTTGCCACCGATGCCGCATGCGAAGGCTTGAATCTGCAAACCCTCGGAACGCTCATCAATATCGACCTGCCGTGGAACCCCACACGGCTCGAACAACGCATCGGACGCATCAAGCGCTTTGGCCAGGTACGGAAAAAGGTCGACATGCTCAATCTGGTCAACGAACAGACCGTGGATGAGAAGGTCTACGATCGGCTGTCCGAACGGATGCGTGACCGCTATGACCTGTTTGGCACCCTGCCGGACACAATAAAAGATGATTGGATCGAGAATATCGAAACACTCGGGGAAAAAATGGACGAATATATCAATGCCCAGCAGGCAGCCACTGGTTTCGATCTGCGCTATACGGGCACGATGGAAGCATCAGAAAAAGACTGGCGGGACTGCTCCGAGGTCCTGTCACGCAGGGAGTTTTTG
>JANEMG010000104.1 GCA_024511045.1 Gammaproteobacteria bacterium
TGTATTAGACAGTAAAATCAGGCTTCATTCATCAATAACCTATTGTTTTTCAAGCGAAAGAAACAAAATAAACAAGAATATTGCCAAGTACTAATTTATCCGCCATATTAACCGGCTCTAATATTCATTGCTCCAAAAAATTGGGAAACTTCAGTAACAGAAAATGACCAGCTCCCATTAATCAACTGCCAAATCCCCATGACCGTAAAAATTGTTATTGCCATTGCCTTCTTGCTGATTATCGTCAGCCTGGGAACGGCATTGTTTCATCTGGTGAAAAATCCGCAGCAATCGGATAAAACCGTCAAAGCCCTGAGCATGCGCATCGGCCTGTCGCTGCTGCTGTTCCTGTTCCTGTTCATTGCCATCGCCACGGGCCTGATCGAACCCCATGGCATTGGCGCCAACATGCAGCGGCAAAAACCGCAGCCCCTGCAACTGCAACCAGCCCCCACGGAAAACAACTGAGCAAGACCCAATAAAACCGGCTGATCAACAGCCTCCGCCTCCGGGTCCACATTCTCGGTAATGCACACCCTTTGCCCCGCAGCTCCAGTTGCAAAAAAAAGCGCTGCCTGCAGGAGACAGCGCTTTTTTCATGGCCGCGAATGGTTACAGCAGGTAGACGAAGACAAACAGACCCAGCCAGACGACATCGACAAAGTGCCAGTACCAGGCGGCACCTTCGAAGGCGAAATGATTTTCCGGGGTGAAATGCCCTTTCCAGCTGCGGAACAATACCACGGAAAGGATGATTGCACCAATGGTGACATGCAGGCCGTGAAAGCCGGTCAGCATGAAGAAAGTCGAACCATAGACACCGGAGCCCAGCGTCAGCCCCATTTCATGATAGGCCTCGTAATACTCATAGGCCTGGAAAAGTACGAAAGTAAAGCCCAGCACCACCGTCGCCGCCAGCCCCTTGATCAGCTGCATCCGCCTGTTCTGCAGCAGCCCCCAATGCGCCCAGGTCACGGTCACGCCACTGGACAACAGTATCAGGGTGTTGATAAAAGGCAGCCCCCAGGCACCCATCGGTTCGAATTCACCGCCGACATTACCGGGACCATTGGTCGGCCAGCCCGGCACATAGTCTCCCCAAATCAACTCGGTGGAACGACCAGGACCCATGCCTTCGCCTCCCAGCCAGGGCACAGAGAGATTACGTACATACCAGAGGGCACTGAAAAACACCGCAAAAAACATGATCTCCGAAAAAATGAACCATAGCATGCCCATGCGGTAGGAAACACCCACCTGATTGTTCAGCATGCCGCGTTCACTCTCCATCGCCTGCAGGGAAAACCACCCGGCAAACATGATGATGAAAATCATCAGGCCGATTACCATGAAGGTGGAACCGGTTGCCGCGCCATTGAGATAATTGGCGAATCCCGCAAGCATCATCGCCAGTCCGACCGTGCCGACCACTGGCCAGGTCGCCTTGTGAGGTATGTAGTAAGTATCGTTAGAAGCCATAGTCTTCCCCTATATTGGTATTATGTTTTTGGTTTATCGGTGATGTCGAAAAAAGTATACGATAAGGTAATTGTTTTATAACGGTCTGGCAGATCGGGATTGACGACAAACCTTACCGGCATGGTTTTGCTTTCTCTAGGCTTGAAGGTCTGCTGGGAAAAACAGAAGCATTCCGTCTTCTTGAAAAATTCCGCCGCCGGTCCTGGCGTAATACTGGGAATGGCCTGGGCCACCAGCGTTTTGTCGGTTTTGTTTTTTGCATAAAAATTGACCGTATGGAACTCACCCGGATGCACCCGCAGCTTTTTCGTTTCCGCAGCAAACTCCATCGGCGCCATTTTGTTCAGTGACGTGATAAATTCCACCGTCACTTCGCGGTCTTTATTGACTTCATAATCCAGGTTGGCAGCGGCAACGGTATCGGTCTTGCCATTGATGCCGGTGACCTGGCAGAAAACATCATACAGCGGCACCAGGGCATAGCCGAAACCGAACATCCCCACGGCGATGGCAGCCAGTTTGATGACCAATGACCGGTTCTTTTTCTCTGGCAACCGGGTCATGACGAAACCGCCCGGATGACGGCAAAAATGTAAATCCCGATCGCGATGATCGTGAGCACCGTCACCGTCAACATGATATTTCTCTTTTTTCTATCCATTTTCTTTGCCCCGTGTCCCAGTGGGCGAGGGCCTTCAATTTTTTTCTTACCGTTTGCAGTCGAATGCCTTCATTCCCCTGTACTCCTCCAGAAGCACAACAGCAGAGACAATATCCCGAAGCGGATATTGTCTCTTGGAACCTGCTGCTGCCGGATCAATGACCGCCAAGATGCTCCGTTGGAATCTTCGTTGGCGGTGTGGAAAAAGTGTGATAGGGAAGCGGAGATGGCAATGTCCATTCCAGCCCGTGTTTTCTGGCATCTTCCCAGACTTCGGACGTCACTCTTTCACCAGTCCCGCCTCGGATCGTCTTGATCACGATATACAGAAACAGCAACTGCGAGAAGCCGAAGATGAATGCGCCTATGCTGGAGATCATGTTCCAGTCGGCAAACTGCACCGCATAGTCGGGGATTCTGCGTGGCATGCCGGCAAGACCCAGAAAATGCTGCGGGAAAAACAGGATATTGACTGAAACCGCCGACAACCAGAAATGCAGTTTGCCCAGTTTTTCATCATACATGTGTCCGGTCCATTTCGGCAGCCAGAAGTAGGTGGCTGCCATCAGTATGAAGATCGATGCAGGCACCAGGGTATAGTGGAAATGGGCGACGATGAAATAGGTATCGTGGTACTGGAAATCCGTCGGTGCGATCGCCATCATCAACCCGGTAAAGCCACCCATCGTGAACAGCACCACGAAGGCAATGGCAAACAGCATCGGCGTCTCGAAGGTCATCGCCCCTTTCCACATCGTTGCCGTCCAGTTGAAGACTTTCACACCGGTGGGGATGGCAATCAACATCGTTGCATACATGAAATACAGTTCACCGGAAATCGGCATGCCCACGGTAAACATATGGTGCGACCAGACGATAAACGAAAGAAAGGCGATTGTCGCCGTCGCAAAGACCATGGAGGTGTAGCCAAACAGCGGCTTGCGAGCAAAAACCGGGATAATTGTCGAGGCAACGCCGAAAGTCGGCAGAATCATCACATACACTTCCGGGTGACCAAAGAACCAGAAGATATGCTGATAGAGCACCGGATCACCACCGCCTGCGGCATCGAAAAAGCTGGTATCGAAAAAACGGTCCGTCAACAGCATGGTCACCGCCCCGGCAAATACCGGCATGATCGCGATCAGCAGGAATGCGGTAATCATCCAGGTCCAGACGAACAACGGCATTTTCATCAGCGTCATGGCAGGGGCGCGCATATTGAAAATCGTCGCGATGATATTGATCGCACCCATGATCGAGGAAATACCCAGCAGATGCACGGCAAACACCGCAAACGGCAGGGCATTGCCGGTCTGCAGCACCAGTGGCGGATAGAAGGTCCAGCCGGCAGCCGGCGCACCGCCTTCCATGAACAGGGTGCTGGAAATCAGCAGCAATCCGGCAACCAGCATCCAGAAACTCATGTTGTTCATTCTTGGCAGCGCCATGTCCGGCGCCCCTATCATCACCGGGATCATCCAGTTCGCCAGACCGACGAATGCCGGCATGACGGCGCCGAACACCATCACCAGCGCATGCATCGTGACCATGGAATTGAAAAACTGTGGCTCGACGAACTGCAGCCCCGGCTCGAACAACTCGGCACGAATCACCAGCGCCATGGCCCCGCCGACAAAAAACATCGCCAACGCCGTGACGAGATACAACGTGCCGATATCTTTATGATTGGTGGTGACTATCCACCTCAAAATACCCTTTTCCGGGCCATGGCCATGATGTTCGTCATGGCCTGCAATTACCGCAGACATAGTTACTACCTCTTTAGTGATATGTAAAGAATAGGTTGATCGGTAAGCAAAAAACGCCTCTGCTTCCTGCTACTGCACCTGAACTCGTTTCGATGGCTCTGTCAAACCGCAACGATCTGCTGCTGAAATTCAAAGCCATCATTGTGAAACAGGTGCGCTCTAGCCCTCATCGTCTTCATCCTCATCCTCCGGGCTGTTTGCCAACAGAGGCTGCACGGTGGAAGGCTGCAGAACATCACCGACATTATTGCCCAGACCATTGCGGGTAAAGGTAATGACCGCGGCAAAATCGACAGCACTCAACATCTGGCCAAATGCCGGCATCATGCCCTTGCCGTTCATTACCAGCTGAACTTCATTGTCGAGATCACCAATCACCACGGAACTTCCCGTCAATGCGGGGAATGTTCCCGGCATGCCTTCTCCGTTCGCCATGTGGCAGGAAGCGCAGTTGTTGGCATAGACCGTCTGCCCCTTGGCAATCAACTCATCCTTGGACCATTCCCGTCCAGCAGCACTGGACTCGGCCTCGGCCGCCGCCTTTTGCTCCTGCACCCATTTATCATAGTCAGCCTGCTCCTTGGCGATGACCACGATGGGCATAAAGCCATGATCCTTGCCGCACAATTCAGCACACTGACCGCGATAGGTACCCGGCTTCTCTACATAGGTCCAGGCTTCGTTGATAAAACCGGGAATGGTATCTTTCTTCCAGCCCAGATCCGGCACCCACCAGGAATGCAGCACATCGGCCGCAGTAAACAGGAAGCGTATCTTTTTCTTGGTGGGAATGACCAGTGGCTTGTCGACATTGAGCAGGTAATGCGGAACGGTGGCCGGATCGATTCCGGAACCCAACTGGCGCGCCTTGTTGCTGGCCTCGTCCAGGGAACTGAAAAAATGAATATCGTCATCCAGATATTCATATTCCCATTTCCACTGCCAGCCCGTCACCTTGATGGACATGTCCGCTTCAGCGGTATCATCCAGTTCCAGCATGGTCTTGGTTGCCGGAATCGCCATGCCGATCAGGATAACGGTGGGAATGATCGTCCAGATAATTTCAACTTTGGTACTCTCGTGAAATTGCGCAGCTTTATGCCCTCTGGATTTACGATGGAAGTAAATGGAATAAAACATTACCCCAAAAACTGCGATGCCAATGAATACACAGATCCATAGAATCAGCATATGCAAATCATAGATATCATTGCTGACCCTGGTAACCCCCTTCATCAAATTAAGGGCATATTCCGCCTGTGCCGTCCCCAGACCTGCGGCCATCAGGGACAGACATGCGAATAATTGCGTGGTTCTCTTCACGGAGTAGCCTCCTTATAAGTAGTTGTAAACTCTTGTTTGCGTAATATCCGGTATGACAACAGAGCCGCAGATCTCCCTGACAAAGCCCTTGAATTGTTATTTTTCTATTGTCACAATCAAACTGTTTAAATTTAACGCATCGTGCGTTTCTATGCAAGCAAAGCCGCTTTGGATACCCAAAAAACCTTTCTGCCAACCTGCCAAAATATTATCTTTATACATATAAAACAGCATGTTACTCTCTTGCAAAGAAACTGCCAATCCAAACTTGATTACACTAAAAAGCAAAAAAGCCTGCGGGACGAATCCTGCAGGCCTTTCGATATACTACAGAAAAGCTGTTTCTTATTTCAAGGCGTCTGTATAGGCGCGGTCGAAAGTCGGGATGTGGCTGTCCAGCCAGCCCTTGACCATCTGACCGACTTCATCGGTAACTTCCGCTTCACCGGCATGAAATTTCTTCTGCAGGTCGGCGCAGGTAGCTACCAGCGCATCATGCTCGGCCTTGTGGGCTTCGAGACCACTGAAGCCTTTCGCCTGCATCTCTCTTTCCTCATGGGCAAAGTGATCCACGACATAACTGATCAAGTCATCCAGTTGATCGCCAATCGCAGACCTGTCGGCGCCACTTGTCGCCAGATCGTAGAGTCTGTTCAACTTGCCAAACAAAACCTGATGTTCCTCATCGGCAAAGCCGACATCAGTGCCATATTGTTCCACAGTCCAGGTTATTAAAGCCATAGGTACCCCCACTAATTGTTATTGAGTTACAAAGGAGGCGTGATTATGAACTGCTGACAGACTTTTTCTTTGATCTAAATCAAAAAAACCAAACTTGTTCCGCAGCCCGGCCCAGCATTGACAGACATGCCTGCAACGGTTTCAATGCTTCCATGCAGCAAACTTCGGCCCCACATACCTGTGCTTATGTCTGCGGCATGTCCTTCTTTTGCCTGGAGGCTGTCCGTTATACGCTGGGGGTTATCGGCACATCACCACCAGGCATCCTGGTTATTACCCAGCGGAATGTCCGTTCGCTGAAGCGCCTGATAGCCAAGTCAAGGCAGGCTCCAGATACGCATTGGAAACCCTGCCTGTATGCTTGGCAGACTGGCCACGACCTTATCCATATATTCCGGGAAATGCGCAACGCCATGCGCTTCGGCATGAATAAAATAGATGTTGCTGCCGCATGTAATATTACCAGGCATCGCGACAAAGCTGGCAACCAGAGGTTTTCCCCCGGATAAAACAGTCTCCCGAATAATGATCTCATCCGCTATGGATTGCACCCTGTCATAGGGCCCGGCAACGGCAAACAAAAGCCCGTCATCGTGCATCAGTATCTGCAATATTTTGACCCGGCGGCCATGGTAAATCAGCTCGACCCGACCTGAACGCTTAGCTATGACGCGACAGTAATAATCTGTATCGGACTCGTCAGGTTTTCTTTTGCGGAAATCCCTTTCCTTTTTTTCCTCTTTAGCCATCTGTCGACGAAGGTAGTCTGTTGTGCTTGTTAAAACAATCCGCTTTTCCTTTGCCAAAAAGTCCTCAGCCTGCAGCCAACCCGCTTTTCTCGCACGCAGATAGGCACTGGAGGGTGCGGTAAATTTCACACGGTAAAAACCAGATTCGTTGGTCACTGCCGCTTCGGAACAATACACTTTATCCCAAACAACACCGCCGTTTTCACTCCATCCCCAGCCAACGTAACAAACCCTGACCATTACATCTGAAATCGGCCTTCCCACTTCATCCACGACTTTTCCTTCATACACTTTGCTTTCATTGGCTGTACAACCAAGCCCCAGAAGGACAAATAATGACAAGGCAACAATCTGGATGCCCTTGTAAAATGCTATCTTGATCATAAATGCCAATGCCGCCAATCACCCTTGTCAAAAAGCAGGGCATGAACGAACGGCGCATTTTGCCGTCCGGTTATTCTCCATGGTGACTCTCAATTCAACCGCCCGGTTCCAACAGACACACCAACGACTGCAAACAACACATAAAAGTGACGGGAATGATGTGCCAGGCCATCACACCAAAATTCTTCCTGATTACGTATGACCCTCAGCTTTGCTGAAAACCTGTAATTCTTGTCATCCCGACGCCAGCACAGCACCTATTTTGAATTGCATATAGAGAGGTTGAATCCATCTTATTTTCCAAATCCAGGTCAAACAAGTGTTCCTCTGAGGTAAATGCAAAACTCGAAAAACCAGTGAATTTTTTGGCTAACTGGCGCCAAAACAAGGGGATAAGGAGGGGCGTGTCTGGTGCCTGTC
>JANEMG010000430.1 GCA_024511045.1 Gammaproteobacteria bacterium
CCTATGGGTAGTCTGTTCCGAAAGACGCCGTGAATACATCCCTGTAGGCTTGACTTTGGCATCCCTGCCAAAGACACTTCCTCCACAGACCACCCATAGGGGGCTTGTTTTACTATGGGTGAGTGGTTACTTCATTTCAATAAAAAGGGCGGCCAATATGCCGCCCCGACCAACTCCAGAAATTTGCAGGCTGCAAGGGTTCTATCCGACCCCGCTGGTTCCTGTCGCAGCCGGCAAAAAAAATCACCGATGCCTGCTGTTTTTTTCCTTGTGCTTGATGATCTGCCGGTTCAGCTTGTCGACCAGGCCATCGATTGCAGCATACATATCTTCCTGATGATCTTCGGCAAAAAGTTTGGCGCCGCTGATCTGCACGGTCGCTTCCGCTTTTTGATCCACTTTTTCCACACTCAATATGACATGGACGTCGGTAACATGATCAATATGCCGCTCCAGCTTCTCGAATTTGCTTTGTACATAGTTCTTCAAAGCTTCCGTTACTTCAAGATGATGGCCTGTTACACTAATTTGCATTTTCGATTACTCCTGATTGGTTGGATTTGCAAAGGGATCGGCAAGGCGTTTATAAAACCCGCTTGCGCTGACTGGACGGGGCAATATGCATTGCCTCACGGTATTTGGCGATGGTGCGGCGTGCGACATTGATGCCTTTTTCCTTCAACAGCAGGGATATTTTACTGTCGCTCAATGGCTTGGCCGGATCTTCACTGCCGACCAGTTCCTTGATGAAAGCCCTGATGGCTGTCGCAGAACATTCTCCGCCACTGGCTGTGGAAACATGGCTGGAAAAAAAATATTTGAATTCATAGATTCCGTTTGGTGTATGCATGAATTTCTGAGTGGTCACCCGGGATATCGTCGATTCATGCAGATCCAGCTGTTCGGCGACATCCCGCAACACCAGGGGGCGCATGGCGACCGGGCCGTGCTCCAGAAAGCCCTGCTGCTGTTCGACGATGCAGCGCGCCACGCGCAGCAGCGTGTCATTGCGGCTGTGCAGGCTTTTTATGAACCAACGCGCCTCCTGCAGGTGATCCCGCATGCAGGTATTGTCCCTGCTTTTGTCGGCACGCTTGATCATTCCGGAATAAAAAGGATTGATGCGCAGCTTCGGGGCTATCTCGGGATTCAGCTCGACCTGCCATTTGCCCTTGATCTTCACCACATAGACATCCGGGATGACGTAGCCGGAATCCAGATTCTGCAGTCCGCTGCCCGGCTTCGGGTCCAGCGAGCGGATCAGGGCAATCACCGCCTTCAGTTTCTGCTCACTGATCCGGAGACAGCGCAGCAGCTTGCCCTGATCGTGGGAAGCCAGCAGGTCCAGATGCTCTGTCACCAGATGCAGCGCTTCCTCCCTGTGCGGCGTCATGGCTGGCAGACTCAACAACTGCAGGCGCAGACAGTCACTCAGATCCAGCGCCGCGACCCCGACAGGATCGAAGTTCTGCACCCGGTGCAAAACCGCGACGACATCTTCCCGGGTCAAATTTTCCAATTGGTTCAGCAGCCCCTGATGAATGTCGTCGCCGCTGCTGAGCAAATAGCCATCCTCATTGATGGAATCGATGATCGACAGGGCTATGGCATGGTCCTGTTCGGAAAAAGGCGCCATCTCCAGCTGCCACAACAAATGGTCGCGCAGATTCTCTGAAGTGCTGTACTGGTTTTCGTAGTCGCGCGCTTCCTGTGCCGGCCTGGCCATGGCAACCTGGACATTGTTATAGACATCCTCCCAGGTGATATCGATGGGCAATTCATCCGGTATTACCGTCTCGGAGCCGGCGCTGCTGATCTGATCGACATTGTCTTCACTGCTGACTTCGGAGGAATCATCCTGGCCATCCCGATCTGCTTCGGCAATTTCCAGCATCATGTTGGACTCCAGCGCCTCCTGAATTTCCTGCTGCAGATCCAGGGTGGAAAGCTGCAGCAGTTTGATTGCCTGCTGCAGCTCTGGTGTCATCGATAATTGTTGACCTAGACGAAGCTGTAGTGATTGTTTCATGCACGGGTGAAGCTGAAGACGTATACCGTATATTTTAACCTGAAGTTTCCCAATTTTTTGGAGAATGAATATTAGAGCCGGCTAATATGGCGGATAAATTAGTGCTTGGTAATATTCTTGTTTATTTTGTTTCTTTCGCTTGAAAAACAATAGGTT
>JANEMG010000431.1 GCA_024511045.1 Gammaproteobacteria bacterium
ACACACGATTTTTTCATGGCTCCGGTGCTCTCCGCGCGCCCCTCCAGGTACGATCCTGAGTTCTGCGGCGCGGCGCAGGGGAAGCGCGGATCATTCATGGTCGAAAAAGCTGCACTAACCGGCCAGTCTGTCTTTCAGAAAAGCGACGATTTCTTCAAGAGGTATTTCCCGGTTTTCCCGATCCTCCCGGGCACGGTATTCGACGTTGCCGGAATCCAGGCTGCGGTCGCCGATGACGACACGATGCGGTATGCCGATCAGTTCCATGTCGGCGAACATGAAGCCGGGACGTACCTTGCGGTCGTCGTACAGGACATCGATACCGGCGTCACGTAGTTCCTGGTAGAGTTTTTCGGCAGCCTCCCGAAGCCGCACCGATTTGTGCATGTTCATCGGGCAGAGTGCCACGCGGAAGGGCGCCAGGCTTTCCGGCCAGAGGATGCCCTTGTCATCGTGGTTTTGCTCGATGGCGGCAGCGACGATACGGGACACGCCAATGCCATAGCAGCCCATGATCATGGTTTTGCTGTGGCCGGATTCATCGATGACCGCCGCTTTCATAGCGGCGCTGTATTTGCTGCCCAATTGAAAGATATGTCCCACCTCGATGCCCCTGGCGATGGTAAACCGGCCCTTGCCATCGGGGCTGGGGTCGCCCTCGATGACCAGGCGCAGATCGGCGACCTGTCCGGGGACGGGCAGATCTCTGTCCCATTCCACGTGTCGATAGTGCTTGCCATCGCTGTTTGCGCCGCACACGAAATCGTGCAGCAGGACGGCGCTGCGGTCGATGATCATCGGCAGCTGCAGGCCGATGGGACCGATGCTGCCGGGATTGCAGCCTGCGGCCTGCAGCACTTCCTGATCACTGGCGAATTGTAGCGGCGCAGCGATGCCAGGCAGTTTTTCCGCCTTGAGCGGGTTCAGTTCATGGTCGCCGCGCAGCAGCAGCGCGACCAGTTGATCGTCTTCTCCTTTGACGATCAGGGTTTTCAGGCACTGGCTGGCAGGAATGTCGAAAAGGCGGCTGACTTCCTCAATGCTGTGCCGGTCAGGCGTATCGACCAGCTCCAGCGCCTCGCTGGCAATCTCCTGCACCGGCGGTGGCACGGCGACGGCTTCCGCCAGTTCCACATTGGCGGCATAGTCGCTTTCCGTGGAAAAGGCGATGGCATCTTCACCGGAATCCGCCAGGACATGGAATTCGTGGGACAGTTTGCCTCCGATCGCTCCTGAATCGGCCAGTACCGCGCGGAACTTCAGCCCCAGCCGGGTGAAGATATTGCTGTAGGCGTCGTACATGGTCTGGTAGGACTGCTGCAGTGAAGCGTCGTCGAGATGAAAGGAGTAGGCGTCTTTCATGATGAATTCACGGCAGCGCATGATGCCGAAGCGGGGCCGGATCTCGTCGCGAAATTTGGTCTGGATCTGGTAATAGGTGATGGGCAGCTGTTTGTAGCTCTTGAGTTCATTGCGCGCCAGATCGGTGATGATTTCCTCGTGGGTCGGTCCCAGGCAGAAATCCCGCTGGTGGCGGTCCTGCAGACGCGCAAGCTCCGGACCGTACTGTTCCCAGCGTCCCGTTTCCTGCCACAGTTCCGCAGGCTGCAGGGCCGGCATCAACACTTCCAGCGCGCCGGCACGCTGCATTTCCTCCCGTACGATCCGTTCCACGTTGTGCAGGACGCGGACACCCAGCGGCAGCCAGGTATACAGGCCGGCGGCAAGCTTGCGGATCAGGCCGGCGCGAATCATCAGCTTGTGGCTGGCGATCTCGGCATCGGCAGGTGTTTCTTTGACGGTATTGAGAGGAAATTGGGAAGTGCGCATGATGGTTGCTTAAGTCGGTTGAAAAATTAATCGGCCATTTTAACGATATTGAAGTTGCAGGGGCGAAAAATTTTTCACCCTGCAGCGCCGACGAGCCTGAATAGTCGCCATCGGATAACGTTTGCATTGCAATTCTTTGCCGGCAATCAGATAATGCCTGTATTTTACAGGCTTGTCCGTCAGGGCGGGTTTGACATTCAATCTTCCGGTCAGGCAGAAGTCAGGGAATGCGCACGCTGACCGCCATGGAGAGCGAAGCGAAGGCGGTTAGTCCCCGGTAGCGACCAGGGCCGCACTGTTTATCCGGCGTGCGATAGCGCAGAGGAGAAACAAAGTAGGCATACGAAAAGTCGC
>JANEMG010000105.1 GCA_024511045.1 Gammaproteobacteria bacterium
CACTTTATGACAACGACTGGATCTATCAGGTGGTCGATGGCCGGCTGGCCGGGATCCAGGTCAGGCGTCTGGGCGAATACACCGACAAAGACGGGCAGGTGAAAATGCTGGTCTCCAGTCCTGAGCTGCAGGGCGGCGAGGAAATCGTCCTTACCCACCTGCCCAATGCCGTCACCGGACTGCGCGTGGCCAGCCAATGATGCACCGGACCGACCTGCTGGGTTTTTTCGCCCATCACAAAGTTGCCGCCAACCTGGTCATGCTGATGATGATCTTCGGCGGCCTGTTCGCGCTGCAGCAACTGAATATCCGCTATTTCCCCAACTTCGATCTGGATTTGATCCGAATCCGGGTCATCTGGAGCGGCGCCAGTGCCGAGGATGTGGAAACCGGGATCACCATTCCCCTGGAACAGGTCCTGAAATCGGTCGACAATGTCAGAAAAATGACCTCCACGTCCAGCCAGGGGCTGGCGTCGATCACCCTGGAACTGGTGGAAGGGACCGACATCGTCATCGCCCTGAACCAGGTCAAGCAAAAGGTCGATGAACTGCGCAGCCTGCCCAGCGATGCCGAAGATCCCAGCGTCATCAACATCGCCCGCTACGAGCAGGTTGCCAGGCTGCTGGTCCATGGCCCGCCGCAGGTTGCGGAACTGAGAAACCTGGTCAATCTATTTGAGCAGCAGCTGCTGGATCGCGGCATCGACAAAGTCGATATTGCCGGCCTGCCGGACCAGGAGCTGGCCATCCAGATTTCCCACAAACAGCTGCAGCATCTGGGCATCAGCCTGGAAGAAGTCGGAGAGCGCATCGATCAATTGAGCCAGGACATCCCGGCCGGCACGTTCGGTGAAGGCGATGCCACGACGGAACTGAGAAGCCTGGAGCAGCGCCGCTCGGAACTGGGTTTCGCCAGGCTGCCGGTCATCAGCGATGCCCATACCCGCATCGAACTCGGCGCCATCGCCGATATCCAGAGGCAGGACCAGAAAGGCGCCGTGACGCTGACCGTCGATGGCAGGCGCGCCGTGGAAATGGTGCTGCGCCGCTCGGAACTGGGCGACTCGTTGCAGTCTGCGGAAATATTCCAGCAGTGGCTGCACGATACCCGGGCGACACTTCCCCCGGGCATCACCCTGCAGGTCTACGATGAGACCTGGCAATTGATCAAGGACCGAATCCGGCTGCTGATCAAAAACGGCGGCAGCGGGCTGCTGCTGGTCATTGCCATACTCTATCTATTCCTCAGCGCCCGGGTCGCCTGGTGGGTGGCGGTCGGCATTCCCATTTCCTTCATGGCCACGCTGCTGATTCTGTACGTGGTCGGCGGCAGCATCAACATGATCAGTCTGTTTGCCCTGATCATGGCGCTGGGCATCATCGTCGACGATGCCATCGTCGTCGGTGAAGATGCACTGGCGCACTACCAGGCCGGAGAGCCCCCTCTGCTGGCTGCCGAAGGTGGAGCCCGGCGCATGTTTGCACCGGTGCTGGCATCCTCCCTGACGACCATTGCAGCCTTTTTTCCGTTGATGCTGATCGGTGGACCCATGGGAAAAATCCTGTTTGCCATTCCATTGGTGATTATTGCCGTCATCATCGCATCGGTCATCGAAAGTTTTCTGGTGCTGCCCAGCCATCTCCGCCATTCTTTTCTGCATATGGACAGAAAAGCCGGACATGGCTGGCAGGAGCGTTTCAATGAAAAATTCAACCAGTTCAAAAACGGTCACTTCAAACGCCTGATCACCCTGACACTGCATTTCCGCGGCATCGCGCTCAGCATCACGGCCGCCCTGCTGATCATCACGCTGGGACTGCTGGCCGGTGAACGGCTGAAATTCCGTTTTTTTCCGTCGCCGGAATCGACCATGCTCTATGTCAATGTCATGTTCGTCCCGGGCACCCCCCGAAAGGTGGTCGACCACTTCCTCAGCCACCTGGAGCAAACCCTGGCTGAAACCGATGCGGCGTTGTCGCAACAAAACCTGGTCATCACGGCCATCAGCCGGCATGGCACGGGAATATCCGACAAGGGCCGGGTGCAATATCGGGGCGACCACCTGGGTGCGATGAGCATCGAACTGGAGGAGCCGGATCGCCGGGAAATCCGCAACAGCGACTTCATCACGGCCTGGAAACAGCGCATCGAACGACCACCGGGGCTGGACAACCTGACCATCACCACGCGCATGGTAGGCCCGCCGGGACGGGACCTGTCGATCCGCCTGACCGGCGGCGACCCCACCCGTCTGAAAGAGGCCGCCATAACGCTATCCGAATCCATCCGCACCATTCCCGGCGTCAGCGATATCGAAGACGATATGCCCTATGGTCGCAAGCAGTTGGTCTTCAAACTGACGCCGGAAGGAGAAGCGCTGGGCCTGACCACGGCGGCTCTGGGCAAGAAGCTGCGCAGCGCCTTCGACGGCAAATTGGTGCAGCTGTTTCAGGATGGCCCGGATGAAGTCGAAGTGCGCGTGAAGCTCGCACGCAAGGACAGGGAAACCCTGGCCGCGCTGCAGCACCTGGAAATCCATCTGCCCAGCGGCCAGCGGGTGCCCCTGACTACCGTTGCCAGATGGCAACCACGCAGGGGCTTCGAGGCACTGCGCCATGCCGAAGGCAGACTGGCCATCGAAGTCTCCGCGGAAGTGGATGCCCGGGTCAACAACGCCAATCAGATCCTGGCATCCCTGGACCAATCCATCCTGCCGCAGTTGGCATCGCGATACGGCATCGACTACTCTTTTACCGGCCGTTCCGCCGATCAGGCGGAAACCATGACCGAAATGCGCTACGGCATGCTGCTCGGTCTGTCGCTGATCTACCTGGTACTAGCCTGGGTTTTTGCCTCCTATGGCTGGCCGCTGGTGGTCATGGCGGCCATTCCCTTCGGTCTGATCGGCGCCTTGTTCGGTCACTTGCTGCTGCATATCGATTTGACCATTCTGTCCCTGTTTGGTTTTTTCAGTTTGTCGGGCATCGTGGTCAACGATTCGATCATCCTGGTCAGCTTTTACCAGGGGCTGAAAAAAACCGGGCTGGACACCCATCAGGCACTTGTGGAGGCGTCCTGCCAACGCCTGCGGGCGGTTATCCTGACCTCCCTGACCACCATTGCCGGCCTCACACCGCTGTTGTTCGAAACCTCCCTGCAGGCGCAGTTTTTGATCCCCATGGCGGCCGCCATCGCTTTTGGCCTGATGTTCTCGACGATACTGGTGCTGCTGATCATCCCGGTTTTACTTTCCTATCATGAAGACATGCATAATTGGCTGGTTTCCGTCAAACAAAAACTGCTATCATGACGCATCGTCAAGCAACCGGGTCGTAGAAAAAACGCTACGACCACGTGCGGAACCGTAAACCCTGTTTCAACTCTCAACATTCCACTGCATCGAACATCATGATCATCAGTACCGCAGACCTTTGCGACCAGTACGCCGAAATGGAACACTTCCAGGTTGCCGAGCCGCTTTTCAAATTATTCGGCAACAATTCTGCATTCAGCGGCCAGATTACCACGCTGAAAGTCTTCGAAGACAATGTTCTGGTCAGAAAAACACTGCAGCAACCGGTCAGCGACAGAGTCCTGGTGATCGATGGCGGCGGCTCCCACCGCTGCGCCCTGCTCGGCAGCAATATCGCCCAACTTGCCTGCGACAATGGCTGGCAGGGCATCATCGTCTACGGCTGCATCCGTGACTCGGCAGCTATCGGCACGCTGCCCATCGGCATCCGGGCGCTGCACACGCACCCCTTGCGCAGCCATAAGAAAGGTACTGGCGAAACAAATATTTCGGTGACTTTTGCCGGGATTCATTTCAAGCATGATCATTTTTTATATGCCGACGCGGATGGAATTATCGTATCGGAAGTGAAGTTGCTGTAGAATAGCCACATTCTTAATACCCCAGTAAAAAAGTCAAGATATGCAAATTGTACTCGCAAACCCCCGTGGATTCTGTGCCGGCGTCGACCGGGCCATCGAAATCGTCGAACGCGTTCTGGAGGCTTTCGGCACCCCCATCTATGTCCGTCACGAGGTCGTGCACAACCGCACGGTCGTCGAAGGCCTGAAAGCCAAGGGCGCCATTTTCATCGAGGATCTCCGCGATGTACCGGTCGGCTCAACCCTGGTCTTCAGCGCTCACGGGGTTTCCAAAAAAGTGCAGAAGGAAGCCAGGGAAAGGAATCTGACCGTCTTCGATGCAACCTGTCCTCTGGTCACCAAAGTACACATTCAGGTGGCCAAACACGCCAAGGCCGACCGGGAGGTGATCCTGATTGGCCATGCCGGCCACCCGGAAGTCGAAGGTACGATGGGACAATATGAAAAATGCACCGAACATGGCAACATCTATCTGGTGGAAACGCCCGAGGATGTCGCCAGCCTGAAGGTGAACAATCCCGACAATCTTGCCTATGTCACGCAGACCACGCTGTCCATGACTGACACCAGGGAAATGGTCGATGCCCTGAAGAAATGCTTTCCCGCCATCCAGGAACAGAAGAAGAACGATATCTGCTATGCCACGCAGAACCGGCAGGATGCCGTTACAGACCTGGCAAAATCCACCGACCTGATCCTGGTGGTCGGCTCACCCAACAGCTCCAACTCCAACCGCCTCCGGGAAATAGCCGAACAGCTGGGCAAACCGTCCTATTTGATCGATACCGCAGACGACATGCAGCGCAGCTGGTTCGACAATATCGGCGTGGTCGGCGTCACTGCCGGCGCATCGGCCCCGGAAGTCCTGGTCCAGGAGGTTATTGCCCGGCTGCGGGAATGGGGAGGTGAGGCAGCCGTGGAAAATCATGGCATCGAAGAAAAAGTGGTATTCTCCCTGCCCAAGGAATTGAAGCAGCATATAGCGGCACATTAGCGCGAGTATCGACAGGAACAATCCGGCTTCCGACAAACACGGCACCGCTACTCCGTTAGAGTCTATAAACACCCATCCATGGGATGTTAAGAGTAACTACTCACCCATAGTAATAGAGGCCCCTATGGGTGGTCTGTGGAGGAAGTGTCTTTGGCAGGGATACCAAAGCCAAGCCTACAGGGACGTATTCACGGCGTCTTCCGGAACAGACTACCCATAGGAGCCCGAGTAGTTACGTTTAAGACAAGAAAACAGCAAATGCGCTTGGCTGTTTTCTTCATCATCAATGGCTTGAGTCATTGATGATGCCGACACTTCCCTGTGCTGCATTAGTTCCCGTCATTTATAGACGGGAACTGCTTCGGCTTATTTTTTGCCCGTTGCCTCGATGTCAATGCGTGAAAACCTGTTGCGGTACCACTGCGCCACATAGCTTCTTGGCAGAAAAACGCCAGTCTGGACGTAATGCAATTTATATTCATTGTTCAGGGTCGCATTGAACAGGCGCTTGGCCAATACCGTTCCGCAATAGAGCAGCTGATCCCCTGCCCTGATTTCATAGTCTGCATCGGGCAGCACGTGTATCCGCTCACCGGATTTGACCACGAACACCACCAGATCCAGCGAGCGATCCCGGTCATCCGGGTTTTTCAGCAAATCCCCCAGAACAACCCGCCTGCCTGCCTTCAGGCTTCGCATTACCGCCTTGCTGTTTTCCTCGTTGAAAACAATCGTCACCAGATGCGGCTTGCTGCTGCCCACCGTTCCGCGCAGCCTGTCGATGACCAGATCCATCTCTTCTGCACGGCCCGGCTTGTTTTCCAGCAAATGCTGAAAAAAGGGCTTGAGCAGCGGGGCGATCAGCAAAAACAGGATCCGACGCGCGATCACCAGGGAAGGCTGCATGATCATATCGAACTGCGCCGTGTTGAAAGCCACTTCATTGATGTGCCGATTCTGGCGCACGATGCTGAACAGCCCGGGATTCAAGGTCCGGGCATTGAGCAAAATTCCCAGGTTGTGACCATCGTCGTCGGTGCCGGCCAGAATTCCCACGGCCTCCTTGATCCCGGCCCTGGTCAGCGTTCTCGCCGTGGAACGGCCGACGATATAGCGGTCGACATATTTTTCATCCTTATTTTCATGCGGGTCGATCACCGCTGTCCTGATATTGTTTTTGGCCAGCACATAATTCACTTCATGACCCATCCGCCCATAGCCGCAGATGATCCATTGTCCCTTGGGCAGGCGCACAAACTGGTCCAGCGTCGCCCCCTTTTCACCCACCAGCCATTTGTTCAGGGTATAGAAACCGGGATGCAGCATGGAAGCGGCGAGGACCTTGGCAAAGGTTTTGAAGGGATCGACGATATGCACCTCGCCGCCCAGGGTCGCCAGCGTTTCCTCGAAGACCTCCACCTTGGACATGGTGATGATGTCGACTTGCGGGTTCAGCAGCCTGGCCAGTGCGGATATTTTTAAATTGACCTCTTCATTGTTGGTGATGGCAACCACCGCCTTGCAATTGCCTTTTTGCAGCCCGGCCTCCAGCAGGTGCCTGGGAATACTGGCATCGGCACACAACCCCGGCACATGCATGCTGTAATTGCGTAATTGCAGCGCCTTGATGCGCTCCTCATCGGCATCGATGATCACCGCAGACATACCCGACTCGCTGAGGCCCCGGGTCAGAACGCTGCCCGTATCGCCAAAGCCGCAGATGATATAGAAATCCTCCACGATACGATTGACGCTGCGGGAAAAACGCCATTCCGCCAGCGCCCTGACAAAGAATGGATTCTGCAGAAGCTGTACGATACTGCCTATGGCATAAAACCAGGTGATCACGCTGACATAGAGACAGATGATCGCCCAAAGCCGCTGGCCATTGCTGAAGGTGAAAGGTATCTCGCCGAAGCCTGTAGTGGTCGCCGTATAGGTCATGAAGTAAAACGCATGAAAAATACTCATGTACTGCGTTTCACCATCGATCTTCGGGCCGGGAATGAGTACCATGCCCAGCACGGAAATGGCATAGACGACGATCAGGGTGATAATCGGGCGGCGCATTTCGCGCAGTACGATAAAGGTGACCCGGCTCAGATCGGTTGCAGTCGCGGCAGGCATGGCAGCAAGGACCGGGAAAAGACTACAGTCTGGACATCAGGGTTTCAGAGACCAGCATGATCACGGAAATGATGTTGGCCAGCAACGCCCCGGCGGCCAGGGAAACGATGCTGACCATGACATCGGAGGTCAACCCTGTTTCCGCTATGTGCACCGCCACTGTCCAGTAGGTGGCTACGGCCAGCAACTGCAGATCGGCGACCAGACTGGTGGCCAGCAGAACGGCGCCGATCTGGGAGCGGTCCCCCAGTTTCAAGCCGGTGGCGATCAGATTGACGACGATCACTCCCAGCAGCTCGTAGACATTATGGTGTGAAGGGTTTTCCATCTCACCGACAACGAAACCGAAATTCAAGGTCAATGCAAAAATAATAAAGAAACCAAAGATAACTTTTTCAAGATTCATAGCAATTTCTCAGGCATATTGCCCATCGACGAAGAGTTTATCCAGAAATTTTCCTGCCAGCCCATTCTATGCC
>JANEMG010000106.1 GCA_024511045.1 Gammaproteobacteria bacterium
ATGCATAAGCGTTCTATTGAGGTGTGATTTGGATTTCAAGTTCCCGATATTATACCTCTTTAGAGCGCACTATTCATTTACAATCAACAAGTTATTCTGTTTTTCTGAACTCCGAAACTTTAGAATATTAGCATAGCTTCTTCCCCCGCAACAACCTTTTCCCTCCCCGCCGCGTCAGAAAATGCTTGCGCCGCAAGTTCCCTGATGCTGCCCGGAATGACAGAACCCCGTTGCCGCAACCATTGCCGTGAACCTTTTCACGGCCTGAAGAGACCGGCACCAGCACTTTAATTTTCCAAAAAGGGTGTTTGCGTTTATAATTCCTCGTATATTAATATTTTCTAATAATGAAGTAACTACTCATCCATCGTAACACAAGCCCCCTATGGGGGGTCTGTGGAGGAAGTGTCTTTGGCAAGGATGCCAAAGTCAAGCCTGCAGGTATGTATACACGGGTCTTCCGGAACAGACCACCCATAGGGGCCGAGTCGTTACATAATGAAAACACCCCCACCTGGAGGCCTGGCAATGATTTTCAGACAACTTTTCGATCCCGATACCTTTACCTATACCTACCTGCTGGGCTGTGAATCCTCCCGCAAAGCCATACTGATCGACTCTGTCGCCAGCGAAATCGACAACTATATCGCCCTGCTCGAGGAACTGGATCTGAAGCTGATCTATACGTTGGAGACCCATGTACATGCCGACCACATCACCGGCGCCGGGCTGCTGCGCGACAAGCTGTCCAGCAAAAGCGTCGTGCACCGGGATGCCGGCGCCATGTGCGCCGATCTGCTGGTCACCGACGGCGTACTTCTGCAGGTGGGAGACATGGAAATCAAAGTCCTGCACACGCCCGGACACACCAGCGGCTGCATCAGCTACGTCGTCGCGGACCGGGTGTTCACCGGCGACTGTCTGTTGATCGATGGCTGCGGCAGAACCGATTTCCAGCAGGGCGATGCCAATACCATGTTTGACAGCATCCACCAGAAATTATTCACCCTGCCACCCGACACCCTGGTCTATCCAGGCCATGACTATCATGGCAGGACCGTCTCCACGATCAAACAGGAGATTGCCGGCAATGCACGTCTGGGCGGTGGGAAATCACGGCAGGAATTTGTCGAAATCATGGAAAACCTGAATCTGCCCTATCCAAGATTCATCGACGCGGCGCTGCCGGCCAACCAGGCTTGCGGCCAGCCGGATGGCCGGGAAGAACCCCTGAGGCAGGGTTGAGGCAATGCTGATCCTGGCTGTCCTGGCAACCAGCGTCGGCATCCTGCTGGGTCTGCTGGGCGGCGGCGGGTCGATTCTGACCGTGCCGATCCTGGTTTACCTGGTCGGCATGCCGGCCAAAAGTGCGATCGTCACTTCGCTGATCGTGGTCGGCATCACCAGTTCCATCGCCGTGTTCAACCATGCCCGACACGACCGGGTGTGCTGGAAGACCGGGTTTGTATTCGGGCTGGCGGGCATGGTGGGCGCCTATATGGGCGGCCGGGCGGCGGCATTTGTTCCCGACACGGTACTGTTGCTGCTGTTTGCCGTCGTGATGCTGACCGCCGCGATGGCCATGCTGCGCAGCAAACGCTCCCGACCCACTGCACCACCGTCCGGCAACTCCCGGTTCTGCCCGGCGCAACTGCCGATCCTGCCGATCGTTTTCGACGGCTTTCTGGTGGGACTGATCACCGGACTGGTCGGCGTCGGCGGCGGCTTTCTGCTCGTGCCGGCCTTGAATCACCTGGCCGGCCTGCCCATACATGCCGCCATCGGCACCTCGCTGTTCATCATCACGCTGCAGTCCGGCGCCGCCCTGGCAGGCCATGCCGGCCATCTGAATATCGATCTGCAGCTGACCCTGCTGTTCACGGTCTGCGCCGTTATCGGCAGCTTCATCGGCAGTGCCTGGTCCGGAAAAATCAGCAGCCAGTCCTTGAAACAGGGCTTCGGCGTGTTCGTTCTGCTGCTGGGCTGCTTCCTCCTGTACCGCGAAATCAACCGCGAGAGCATTGCCCAGATGCACAGCCTGATCCAGGAAAACTGGCAATTCATCTTTGGCGCTGCAACTGTCGTTATCGTCAGCCTGCTCTACCGGTTGTGGTTGTGGGTGCATCGCCTGCAGGCCCAATAGGATTTTTCCTGCTTCCCCACAAACACCCCTGTTGCTTTTGCGGGACTGAAGGCCCGCTTCCAAACTGACTGGCGGCAGGCTTATACGCCCAGACACCTTGGCTCAAGGTTGCTTCACGCCGGAAACAAAGTGCTAGAATAGTGAGGCACTTGAACCAACCTCCATTGCCATGTCCGACGCCCTGAAACTGCCCGCCGAAGCACTGCGACTGACCATCGCTTCAATTGACTTCGACCTTCCCGGCGAGGCACCACCGGATCAGGCCACCATCCTCGGACAGAAACGGGCCCGGTCCGCCCTGCAGTTCGGCACCGCCATGCCCAACCCGGGCTACAATGTTTTCGTTATGGGCGAGCCCGGCACCGGCCGCCTGACCATGGTGACCAATCATCTCGAGGTGCTCTCGAAACAGCAGGAAACACCGCCCGCCTATGCCTATGTCGACAATTTCAGCAATCCCAGGGAACCAGTCGCGATCCGGCTGCCGCCGGCCATGGGCCAGGTTTTTCACCAGGACATCGAGACCCTGATCGACAACCTGCTGGCCACCTTTCCCGCCGCCTTTGAAAGCCCTTCCTACCAGCAAAAGAAAACCGCCATCGAACGCAGCTTCAATCAACGCTACAACAATGCCATCGACCTGGTGGAAAAGCAGGCGGCGGAAATGCACGTCGCGCTGTTCAGGGACAGTGACGGCATCACCTTCGCGCCGCTGCAGGACAACAAGCCCATCATGGAGGAACAGTTCAATCAGCTCACCCAGGAGGAGCGGGATGCTTTTCACGCCCGGGTGGAGAAGCTCGAGGAACTGCTTGGCGACGCCCTGCTGGAACTGCCGCAGTGGCGGCGGGAAATGATGGACAACCTGAAAAAACTGGGCAACAGCACTATTCGCCAGGCCATCCAGCCCTTGTTCAGAGACCTTCATGAACGTTACCGGGATGTGCCCGACGTCGCGGCCTACTTGGAAGAAATCAAGAACAACCTGCTTAGAACCGCTGTCGAAACACTGCTCACCTCGCAGCCTGTGGATACCCACGACAGCGGCAGGCGGCAATTGCTGGTGGAGCAATACCTGCCGAACATTCTCGTCGACTGCAAAAAAGCCAGCGGCGCGCCGGTCATCTACGAGCCCCATCCCACCTATCAGAACCTGTTTGGCCGCATCGAGTACAGCAGCGACCAGGGCACCCTGGTGACCAGCTACCGGCGCATCTGCCCCGGCTCGCTGCACCGCGCCAACGGCGGCTATCTGATTCTGGAGGCGGAGAAGCTGCTGACCTACCCGTTCGTCTGGGAGGGACTGAAGCGGGCGCTGAAGTCGCATCGCATCGAAATAGAGTCACCCTATTCCGAACTGGGCATCAACACCATTACCCTGAAACCCCAGGTCATCGACCTGGAAGTGAAAATCATTCTGGTGGGTTCGCGTGAGATCTATTATCTGCTGCAGGAAATGGACAATGAGTTCAACGAGATGTTCCGTATCCTTGCGGACTTCGATACTTATATCCAGCGCAGCCCTGAAACCATGCGCCAGTTCGCGGCACTGATGCTGAGACAGGTTGCCAAGGCAGACACCAGGCCGCTGCAGCGCGGCGCCATCGAGCGCCTGATCGAACACAGCTGCCGCCTGGCGGAGCATCAGCAGCGCCTGTCGGCACGCATCAACGACTGTCTGGAAATCATCGGCGAGGTGGACCTGCTGTGCAGCCAGAGCGACCAGAGCGAAAACATCGAAAAGCGGCATATCGAACAGGCGCTGGCGGCCCGTGAGCAGCGTAATGGGCGCATGGCCAGGCAGGTGCTGGAGCAAATGCTGGATGACACCATTCTTATCGATACCGAAGGTTCGGCGATCGGCAAGGTCAACGGTCTGACGGTCATAGAGGTCGGCGGCAGCAGTTTCGGCGCCCCGGCCTGCATCACGGCCACCGTCTATCCTGGTTCGCGGGGCATCGTCGATATCGAAAGGGAGGTGGAACTGGGGCAGGCGATCCATTCCAAGGGCGTGATGATCCTGACCGGCTATCTGGGCCATCGCTACGCCCAACAGTTTCCCCCGGCCATTTCCGCGAGTATCGCCATCGAACAGTCCTATGGCTATATCGACGGCGACAGCGCGGCGCTGGGCGAATTATGCGCCCTGATATCGGCATTGACCAGAATCCCGATACAGCAGACCTTTGCCGTGACCGGCTCCATCAACCAGTATGGCGATGTCCAGGCGGTTGGCGGCATCAACGAAAAGATCGAGGGCTTTTTCCATCTCTGCCAGGCCCGGCAAAGCGGCCTCGAACACGCCGTGATCATTCCCAAGAGCAATGTCCGCAACCTGATGCCGAAGCAGGAAGTGGTCGATGCCGTCGCCCAGTGCACATTTTCCATCTATGCCGTCCAGCATGTCGATCAGGCGCTGGAACTGCTGACCGGTCAGCCGGCCGGCAGCGTAGACCAGGACGGCAACTACCCGGAAAACAGCGTCAACGGCAAAGCCATATCCAGATTGCAGGAAATCGCCGTAATAGCGACAGAAAAGGAAGACAGGGAACATCCGTGACGGCGGCTTCCCTGCTGGAAAATCGGGAAAAGGCGGTTATTTCGCCGCTTCCATCACCACCACGTCGATATTGTTCTGCCGCAGCCGCTTGCGTATCCTGTCCACGGTGGACATTTTCCGGAAGGGACCAATCTTGATGCGGTTCCAGCGAGTGCTGCCAACCTCGGCCACTTCGATATTCGATTCGATACCCATCAACGCCAGTCGGGCCTTCAGACTGTCCGCATCCTTGTAATTCCGGAAGGACCCGGCCTGCAGCACATAGAGCGTATCCTTTGCCTTGCCGACCCGTTCGGCACGCTTGCGGGTCTTGATCTCATAGTCCGGCACCAGCACTTCCTTTTCCGGCAGGATCGTATAAAAATCGAAGCGCGGCTGCACGGCTTTTTCCACTGCCTGTCCTGCCGGGGAGTTTTTCCGTGCGGGTTTCTGCTGCGGCCTGACTGGCAATTCCGTTACCGTGCCTTGCGGTTCCGAACCGCCCAGAAAGCTCAAAAACCAGGCAAAAAGGCCAATCAGCAGCACGATCAGCAGCCATTTCCACCAGGCCACAGCCGGCTGGCGTTTGCTGTTTCTGCGCGGGCGCTGCGCTCTGTGTTTGTAATCCCTGGCCATTACATCGCTTCGGGTGCGTTGATGCGCAGCAGGTCCAGGCCATTGGCGATCACCTGTTTCACGCCGCAGACCAGATTCAGCCTGGCATCGCGCAGCCCGGCATCTTCCACCAGAAACTGGTGGGCATTGTAGTAGGTGTGAAATTCGTTGGCTAGTTCCCGCAGGTACTGGATCAGCAGATGCGGCTCGTACTGCAGCGCCGCCTTCTCGACGACTTCCGGATAGCGGGACAGCGTGCCGACCAGATTGATTTCATGCTCCTCGGTGAGGCGCTGCAGATTCTGCATCCCGGACAGGTGGTCCCTCTCCCAGTTGTTCTCGTCCAGCTGACGCAGTACGCTACAGACCCTGGCATGGGCATACTGGACATAGAAAACCGGGTTTTCATTGGTCTTCGACGTGGCCAGCTTCAGATCGAAGTCCATATGCTGTTCGGAACGGCGCATCACATAGAAAAACCGGGCGGCATCCTTGCCCACTTCATTGCGCAGCTGGCGCAGGGTGACGAATTCACCGGCGCGGGTGGACATCGGCACTTTTTCCCTGCCGCGATACAACACCGCAAACTGCACCAGCAGCACCTGCAGCTTGTCCACATCCTCCCCGAGGGCGCGCAGCGCCGCCCTGATCCGTGGTATGTAGCCATGGTGATCGGCACCCCAGATGTCGATGATCCGGTCGTAGCCGCGCCGCAGCTTATCCAGATGATAGGCGATATCGGAAGCGAAATAGGTAAACTGGCCATTTTCCCGGATCACCACGCGGTCCTTTTCATCTCCCAGCAGACTGGAAGCGAACCAGGTCGCCCCGTCCTTTTCATAGAGATGCCCGGCTTCCCGCAGGTGCCGCAGGACGTCGTCCACGGAACCATCGTCGAACAACTGCCGCTCTGAAAACCATTCCTCGAACGGCACGCCGAACTCCAGCAGATCTTCCTGGATATCCTTGAGAATGCGGGTGGTACCAGCCTGCAGAAAATCTTCGTACTGCGCCGATCCAAGCAGGGTCTTGGCCCGCTCGATCAGGGCGTCGATATGCGCTTCCTTGTCACCGCCCTGCGCCTCGTCTGGCGGGATGTCCTCCATCACCAGCTCCGCTGGCCGCCGGTATTCGTTGCCCGCCGATTGATGGATTTCCCAGGCGATTTCCCGGACGTATTCCCCACGGTAGCCGTTGCAGGGAAAGGGCAGAATCTCCCCGCATTCCTCCAGATAGCGCAGCCAGATGCTGGTCGCCAGAATATCCATCTGCCTGCCGGCGTCATTGACATAATATTCCCGGTGCACATCGAAACCGACCGCGTCCAGCAAATCGGCCACGGCGGAGCCATAGGCGGCGCCGCGACCATGCCCGACGTGCAGCGGGCCGGTCGGGTTGGCGGAAACGAATTCCACCTGGATTTTTTTGCCCTGGCCGACTTCGCTGCGGCCATATTCACGTCCCTGCTCATGGATCGTGGCAACGACCCGGTATTGCGCGGCCGGATCGAGAAAAAAATTGATGAACCCGGGACCGGCAATTTCCACCTTGCGCAATGCGGCATGTTCCGGCAATGCCGCAATGATACGTTCCGCCAGCTGCCTGGGATTGGTTTTCGCCGACTTGGCCAGCACCATGGCCAGATTGGTCGCCAGATCGCCATGCTGCGGATCACGGGTCCGCTCGATGCTGATGGCAGGATCCAGACCGCCATCCAGAACACCCTGCTCTTTCAGTTTGGCAAGCGCCTGCCGAAGCAGGGACTGCATTGTTTTCTTCATTGCTGTTCCGGAGAAATCGATGGAAAAATGAACCGTCTATTATCCCTGATATCCTGCGCATTATCCAATCGGCCAGACGGATAAATTCCGAGAACCGCAGCCCTGCCGGGAGAATGCGTGGCAAACAGCCTTCCTGTTCCTGCTGCGACGCCTGGATTGAAAGCGCCTGCAGGATGTGCTGACGACAGGCAGCGCATCGCTCAGCAACAAGAGGCGCTTCGTGCCTCAGCACATCCTGTTTCCGCCGCGTTACTGCTCGGGCCCCTATGGGTGATCTGCTCCGGAAAACGCCGTAAATACGTCCCTGCAGGCTTGACTTTGCCGTCCCGCCAAAGACACTTCCTCCACAGACCACCTGCAGGGGTTTTTCCGGCAGGGGTGAGTAGTTATTCCGCCGCCTTGTCTCAAGGCCAGC
>JANEMG010000432.1 GCA_024511045.1 Gammaproteobacteria bacterium
CAATACCTCCAATGCCGTGGGCGGCGTCGGCACGATCTTTTCCTCGATCCTGGTGCCGGATACCGAACTGAAATCGATCGGCACGACGCTGCTGCTGACCCCCAACATCAACGCCGACCGCACCGTCAGCATTCGCCTGCTGGTGGAGCAGTCCACGGTCGCCGACGACCAGGCCACGATTCCCGTTCCCCTGAACAACCGACTGGTGGATGCCAAGATCGACATCGTCCAGGAACGGACCTTCAGCGGCACCGTGGTCGGCACGGACGGCACCGCGGTGGCCGTCGGCGGGCTGATCGAGGAATTGTCCGCCGACCGGGAAAAGAAGGTTCCCATCCTCGGCGACATTCCCTGGCTGGGCTTCTTCTTTCGGGAAACCACCAAGGTCAGGGCGCGCCGGGAACTTGTTGTGATCATCAAGCCCTACATCATGGGTACTCCCGCCGAAGCGGAGCCAGTGAGCAGAAAAATTCTCGAGCGCAACAGCGTGCATCCCGATGTATTGGACTACGATGACCACAACATGGACGTTTACCGCAACGACCGGCGCCATCCCAAGGGCTATGAACTGCAGGATGGCTACAAGCTCTATGACCGGCAGGACGCCTTCGACGACTACCACGGCAAGGGCAGTCTGAATAAACGGCCTGCCGACGTACAGCCGCAAAGCGCCGCGCCATCGCCGCAGCAGCAAACGTATATGCAGCTGACCCGTTATGCGGCCAGGGCCGTACGTCTGCCGGCAGATGCGCGCCCATCCGACCCATACATCAAACCGACGCAGCTGGTCAGCCGCCGGCCCGCCGACCTGCTCTATGACCGCCGCATCGTCGCCGTACCGACAGCCAGCTGGAGACGGGGCGGCATCAATGTCACCGCCCTGCAGTTGTACAACAAATCCACCGACCCGGTAAACGTCGATTACCGGCATTTGCAGGGCAGCTGGCTGGCGGCAAGCATCGAGGATGAAAAACCGGCCGGTCGGGGGGAGCCGGGAGACTCCACCTATCTGTACCTGATTTCTGCACAGCCCTTCGAAGAAATGGCCAGGCGCATCAGGACAAAACCGGATTATTGACCGATCTGTCGGGTTACGCTGGCGCTGACCCGACCTACCTTGATTTTCCAGATCCAGCCATGAACAGACGCATAAATCGACATCGTTCCCACGCTCTGCATGGGAATGCAGCCGGTGACGCTCTGCGTCACGAAAGTAGGGAGTGTTTTTTCCAAATCTGGCCATGAACAGAAAATGTCTTTCCTGGTAAAACCCAATAAATGCTTGAACATGTCAACCTATAACCGTCGGCTTGCAAACCCACCCCGGCAGCGCAGGAAAACAGCTGCCGCACTGGCTTGCTTCCTGCTGCTGCCCGTTGCAAGAACCCTGGCGGCAGCGGCGGGCGAAACGCCTTTGCCGTCGTTGCATATGCATGTTTTCACGGAGGCCGCCGACAGCATCCCCGATGACCCTGTCAGCCACACGGACAGCAGCCCTGCACCCAATCTGCACATGGTGGTGTTCAACGACAAGGCAAGCGCGGAAGCAGACATGCTCGTGCCGCTAAACAGGCAGCAGCCGGCACTGCCGGCTACCGCAGCACCGGTTGCCGACACTCCCGGTGGAAATGACTTCGACTTTGCCGTCTATCTGCAGCCGGGCTACCGGATCGACGACATCCGCTGGAACATCGCCAGTCCCACCGGCACCCCCAACATCCTTTCCGAACTGACCTGGGACAATGTCGAAAGTGCGCAGTTGAAAGCCGGATTCGGCATCCAGACGCCATGGCATGTCGTCCTGCAGGGCAGCGCCGCCTATGGCAGGATTTTTTCCGGAAAAAACCAGGATTCCGACTACTTTGGCGACAACAGAACACTGGAATTCTCCCGTTCAAACAACCGTACCGATGCCGGCAACACGCTGGACCTCAGCACCGGCATCGGCTACCAATTCGCCTTCACGGAAGCAGCGCAAAAAAACCCCTGGCTGACCCTGACACCGCTGTTCGGCTATTCCTACCACGAACAGAACCTGAAGATCACCGACGGCGTGCAAACCATTCCCGCCTACGACCCGTTTCCCGGCCTGGACAGCCGCTACGACACCATCTGGCGCGGTCCCTGGATCGGTTTCGAGTCAACATTCCAGGCCATGGACAATTTGGACTTCTTCGGCA
>JANEMG010000433.1 GCA_024511045.1 Gammaproteobacteria bacterium
GAACTGCCCCGGGCGCAATCCCTGGAAGAGATCGAACAGCTGCTGCCATGGCATGTCGACAAGGAACAGATTAACAATGGCTGGGCGAAAAAGGTAGATGGGGTTTAAATCGCGCTTACGGTTTATCCATGTATCTGGGTTGGTCAGGTCAAGGTGCATCGGGTCGGCGATATTGTCATTGCCCTGTTCCTGGCGGAGTTGCTTGATATTGTCGAAGACCTCTTCATCCTTGTCGCTGGGATGAAAATGCAGGTGATCGAAATGCGGGGCAAAGTAATTGATATGCATGCCGCTGCCGCTGGCCAGTTCCAGTACGCGGGCAGGATCCTTGGGTAGTTTTTCTTTCAGAACCCCCAACAGTGGTTCGCGGTTGCGATTGCCGGCCCAGGCGACATACTCGCTGAGCGGATGGGGATCCAAAGGTGGTTTTTCCTGATTCATTGTTTGCCTCTCCTCAAATTTAATAATTATTGGTTTGCGATAAAGGTTAAGCTATTTTTGTGCCAACTTTGCAATAAAACAAAATATCCAGATTTACAACGACTTGGAGTTTTGACTCGCTTGCGTTAGAGAAGTTATAATTCAAAGAATTGAAATACAGGTTCACAAGGTCATGAGTAAAACCACTTTCCCCAATCTTTCCCCGGTCTTTTTCCTGCAGACATTCGTACTGGAACTCATGCATGCCAGTGAACAGCAGGGGCAGCAGCATTGTGAGCAGCTGATCGAACACATCGCACGAACCGCCGGGTGTTTTTTTGAAGAAACATTTCGCGATGCCAAAAATATCTAGGGGGCGCTGGACAGGGAAACCTATATCGATCTGATTCTTGGCTTGAAAAACAATATCGGCGGGCAATTCTCCCTGGCTTCCAGTACTGAGGACTGCATCACCGTGGTGAACAGCCGCTGTCCTTTCGGCGAAGGGGTGAGTGAATTTCCGGAATTGTGCCGCATGACCTCCAGCGTCTTCGGTGGCATTGCCGCACGCAGCTTTGGCTATGCCAAGGTGGAAATCAAAAAGAGCATTGCCCGACAGGATGGCGGCTGTGAGGTCTGCGTGTACACCAATCCTGAACTGGCAAAGCAGAAACCAGGACTGGAATACATCAGTACAGCGCCTTCGCAGGAAAAAATGGATATGGATGCGCTGCAGTCGCGGATCGAACAAAGCCTGTATAAAATCTGGCAAATGCGCGGCAAACAGGCCAGTAAAAAGATACAGCCGCCGGCGATCGTCGCCAAATCCACGGCCATGCAGAAGGCCCTGCAGGACATCGAAGTCATTTCGCCTACCCTGGCGACAGTATTGATCGAGGGACCGACCGGTGTGGGCAAAGAACTGGTGGCAAAAGCCATTCATGCGATGAGTGAGCGTAATACCCGTCCCTTCATGGCCATCAACTGCGGCGCGATTCCGGAAAGTCTTATCGAAACGGCGTTGTTTGGCCATGAAAAAGGGGCATTTACCGGCGCGGTGGAAGTGCATCAGGGTTTTTGTGAACGGGCCCAGGGAGGCACGTTGTTTCTCGATGAGGTGGATTCATTGTCCCCGGCCGCGCAAACCCGCCTGCTGCGGGTGCTGCAGGAAGGCGAGCTGGAGCGGGTCGGCGGCAAGCAGACCTTGCTGGTCGATGTGCGTATTGTTTCTGCGACCAATCAGAATCTGGAGCAGCTCGTGGCGCAGGGGAGATTTCGCAGCGATCTGTATTACCGCATCAATGTCGTCAGCCTGGTGATTCCTCCGCTGGCAGAGCGCCCGGAGGATTTTCCCTATCTGGTGCAATTGATCCTGCAGCGCCTGAACAAGAAATATACCGTTGGCAAATCATAATTTAGCAAAACAGTAGCACCAGAAAATGCCGTAAGCATTTGTTAATATGTGATATGTTTCTATTAGCCGGCTGTTTCTGGCTGCTAAATTTTCAAGTGCGGAAAGTATAATTGCTTTTACCCGATCAGCATCACGCTTGTCACAAAGCTCAGCATGCGCCTCGCGTAGCTCAGATATTTCAGAATCAGGAAGACTGTAATTGCTCATGCGGGTATTTTATTTATGCCTCCTCAGCGATATCTGTGGGTAGATAATGCCGAAGGCTTAAGCTATCAAATTGAATTATATAAATAAAATGCGCGTTAGCGCCTCATTTTTTCTCGATATTAAAAACTTGTTACTT
>JANEMG010000434.1 GCA_024511045.1 Gammaproteobacteria bacterium
GAGACAGCGCAGGACGGCCGGGGCAATAATGGTTGTCGCGTTGGCGAGTCGATTTTGGAGACTTGGATGTCCCAAAATCTATCACGAGGTAGCGACACGCTTGTTCAGGGCAAATAAAAAATCAATAGCTTTTCTGCGGATCATCCGGAAGAACGATGTTCAATTCCAGAACCTCCTGTTCGTCGTCCTGTTCGAATTTGACCGAGATGGCGTCCTGTTCAACTTGCACATATTTTTGTACGACGGCCAATAATTCCTTTTGCAGTTGCGGGAGATAGGAGGGCTGGTTGCGGGAGGCGCGTTCGTGGGCAACCAATATCTGTAATCTCTCCTTGGCAATGGATGCGGAACTCGGTTTCGATAATTTGAAATAATCTAATAAACTCATAATTATACCCTGAACAATCTGCCCAGCAGGCTTTTCTTTTCATCGACGAAGCGCAACGGCCGGTCTTCGCCAAGATAACGAGCCACCAGATCACTGTATGCCTGACCGGCATCGCTTTTTTCATCCAGGATGATGGGGATGCCGGCGTTGGAGGCCGTCAGTACGGATTTGGACTCGGGGATCACGCCGAGCAGGTGCAATGACAGAATATCCTGAACATCCTCGACACTGAGCATTTCACCCAGTTTCACCCTTTCCGGTGAATAGCGGGTCAACAGCAGGTATTCCTTGATGGGTTCCTCGCCTTTTTCCGCGCGCCGGGATTTGCTCGCCAGGATGCCCAGCATGCGGTCCGAGTCCCGCACCGAGGAAACTTCCGGATTGGTCACGACAAAGGCATCATCGGCATAGTACATGGCGAGATTGGCCCCCCTTTCGATGCCGGCAGGGGAGTCGCAGACGATGTATTTGAAGGTTTTCGACAATTCATCCAGCACCCTGCCGACACCTTCCTTGGTCAGGGCTTCCTTGTCGCGGGTTTGCGATGCAGGCAGGATATACAGCTGGTTGCAACGCTTGTCACGGATCAGTGCCTGGTTCAGGGTCGCCTCTTCATTGATGACATTGATGAAGTCATAGACGACACGTCGTTCGCAGCCCATGATCAAATCCAGGTTGCGCAGGCCGACATCGAAATCGATCACTGCGGTCCTGTGCCCTTTTTTGGCCAGGCCCATGGCAATGGCCGCACTGGTCGTGGTTTTTCCGACGCCGCCCTTTCCAGATGTTACGACGATGATTCTAGCCAATGGTTGATCCTCCAGAGAATGCTGTGTGATGGTCAAATGGGGTTGATGATTAACGCCTGATCCTGCAGATGAATCTGCACCGGTCTGCCGCGGTCCGCCTGCTGCAGGTCCTCGCTGATCCGGTAATGGCCTGCGATTGAAATCAGTTCCGCCTGCAGATCAGCGCAAAAGATACGGGCTTCTGAATCCCCCTGGACACCAGCCAAGGCACGGCCTCGCAGAGTGCCATAGATGTGTATGTTGCCTTCCGCCATGATTTCCGCGCCGGCACTGACCTGCGCCAGAACGATCAAGTCTTTTTTGGCATAGATTCGCTGTCCGGAACGTATGGGCTGTGTAATCAGTTGGGTTTTTTCGGTGACGGAAAGCTCTTCTTTTGGAACTTCCGGCTTCAATGCCGGCGCCGGCTTGTTGCCGCTGCCGCGGTGGTCGGGTAAAACAGCCATGTGCTGCTGCAGCGCTGTTTTCTTTTGCTGTTCAGTGGCGCCGCGGATGCCGACGGGGAGCAGGCCCAGGTCCTGAATGGCCGAAATCAACGCGCCAAGATCCAGTTGTTCCTGCTCGGCGCGAATTTCGTGCAGGTCGACCAGCAAAGGTGAGTTTCTGAAAAATTCCGGCGCCTGCTTCAGTTTTATTTTCAGTTGTTCGGTAATGACGCCCAGATCGGTATCGGCAATGTTCAATACCGGCATCGTCAACGTGACACTTTTAAACTCGATTGCAGGGCGCTGATAGGCTTGGTGAGGCTCTACGGGCATTTCGCTTCAAATGAAAGATTGGATGAATGAATCTACGGAAATTCTATCAGTGTAACTGGAAAAAAGCATTGCTGATAGATAAATAATTGTAATTTAATTTGCTCTGTACATGACAAAAAAATTATCGAGCACACAACGACAGATTATTACAAACTGGGTCTGGAAGGCTTGGTCGCAGTATTGAAATCATTATCAACAGTAGTTTTTTGGATGTCGTAAA
>JANEMG010000435.1 GCA_024511045.1 Gammaproteobacteria bacterium
CCTGATGGCACCCCCAGCTGATTTGTCGTATTTTGCATCATTTACTCCCGATCATTGCAATCGGGGATAGTGTGCAGGTTTCCGGGCAGGTTTTTTAGATGGGGTTTAAATCGCGCTTACTGTTCTTTCAACACTGGCAAATGACCTCGCAGCCCATGCTGGAGCTTGAATTTACGCCCACCAAATTGGCAACGTGGACAACAATTGATTTCAGTCTGGCTTTGCTGATGTGGACGGTCATGATGGCGGCGATGATGCTTCCTTCGGCAATACCCATGGCGCTCACTTTCGCCCACCTTTGTCAGAAGCAAAACGACGCCCCCTATTATCGCACCACTTTTTTCGTCCTGGCCTATTTATGCGTCTGGTTCCTGTTCAGCATCCTGCTGACAATACTGCAGTGGAAAATGCACCAATTGGCCTGGCTTGCAGCGATGCAGGAAAATCAACAACCGCTGTCCGCATCGGCTATTTTGATTGTTGCCGGTGTTTATCAGTTTACACCTTGGAAAAATGCCTGCTTGAAACATTGCCGCTCCCCGCTGGGGTTTCTTCTGAAATATTGGAAACCCGGAAGTGATATTCGTGGAGCATTTTTCCTGGGTTTCAGGCACGGAACAAACTGTCTGGGCTGCTGCTGGGCGGTAATGCTGGTCATGTTTGCTGTGGGCATCATGAATCTGCTCGCTATGGCCCTGATCACCTTGCTGATCCTGCTGGAAAAAATGCTGCCCGCCGATACCAGGATAATTTGCAGGATTTCCGGCCTATTGTTTATTGCCTGGGGACTGGCATGGCTCATCGATGCGTAGGTCGGGGTGACGGCAGGAATCCCAACATTGTCACGCCTGTGCTGAGATCGTTGGCGTTCGGGCCTCACCAGAAGCTGCCGGCTGTTGATATCAGCAGGCCATGGTCTTGATTTTCCCACAGCGCTGACAGCGATACACTGTCAGTAGCTTACCCTGCTGCACATCGACCTGCCGTTCCTTGATGATCTGCCATTGATGAAAACCACTGCGGCACAATGTCTTGCCGCGATGCTTTTCTGACAGCTTCGGTTTTTTGAAGGGAACGACCTCGCCCATAACACCGGTCCTGCATTAATTGCCTGTCAATGCCAAAATTATTTCTTCGCGATCGCTTGCCAGGCGGCCATCCAGGCTTTGGCCTGGTAGGAAGCAGCGCTTTTTTCCAGCACGCCGGTCAGCTGCATGATCAAAATCTGGTTGATGAAACCAAAAAACTGCGCATAGGCCAGCTGCGGATCGCTGCTTCTAATCCTGCCCGCCTTGATGCCTGCCTCCATGATCTGCATCATCTTCTGAAAAGGCGCCGAAGCCAGCAGCGGTTTTTCTTCGGGTAAAAATTCATCGACTCTCATCAGCAGCAAAAAGCGCATCACTTCCGGCGCGGCCTCGGTCAGACCGAACAACAGATCGACGATTTCCCTGAGCTGTTGCTCAACATTTTTGTTTCTTCTGCGGATATCATCGATCGAGCAGCTGAGACTGTCCAGTATATCGGCATACAGGATACTGGCGATGGCCTGTTTGTTCTTGAAATGCTGGTAAATGGCACTGGTGGTTTTGACCCCTGCAGCATCCTTGATGTCCGTCAATGAAGTATTGAAATATCCCTGCGCGGCAAACAGCCGCAGTGCCGCCCTTAAAATGCTATCCCTCACTTCGGATTTTTTCTGATTGTTGTCTTGTTCCTGATCCATTTTTCCTGTTCACTGCTTAATGAAAAACAGCCGCTGCCACAAGCTGTTTCCCTGCCATCACCAAGCCGTCATGCGGGCCTCTGGGGATGTGACTGATAAATATTCCGCTGTACGCCGCCAAGGCAATGCCCGATAATCGGTCAATTTTCCACAACGCTCTGCATGGCCAGTTTCAAATAATTGATCATGGACCATAGGGTCAGTACCGCTGAGACATACAGCAGAACATAGCCCATCGTGCCAACCGGCAGGCCAAAAAGGTCGTCCCGGTAGAGCAGCAGGGAAATGGCGGTCATCTGGGCCGTGGTTTTCCATTTGCCCAACTGCGACACTTTGACTTTTTTGCGCTGGCCAATTTCCGCCATCCATTCCCGCAGCGACGCGATGGTGATTTCCCGGCCGATGATAATGGCCGCGGCAATGGCAATGTAGGCATTGGC
>JANEMG010000107.1 GCA_024511045.1 Gammaproteobacteria bacterium
TATTGAGTTTTGGAGCGCCTATCATAACAAATAGGCACCAGACACGCCCCTCCTTATCCCCTTGTTTTGGCGCCAGTTAGCCAAAAAATTCACTGGTTTTTCGAGTTTTGCATTTACCTCTATTGTTGAAATTTGTGAAATGGTTGGTAATTTCTCTGGCAAGCTTTGCCTTCATGACTGTTATCATTGGCTATTTCCTTGTCACACGCTTTTCGGCAGACCTCCCCGATGTGCAGGCCCTGCGGCAAGTGCAATACCAGATGCCGCTGCGCATCTACAGCCAGGACAATCTTCTGATCGCTCAATTTGGTGACAAAAAACGTACGCCGATCACCATTGACCAAGTCCCAAAACCAATGATCGATGCCTTTCTGGCCGCCGAAGACGATCGTTTCTACAGCCATCCCGGCGTGGATTACAGGGGCCTGCTGCGGGCAGCATTGCAGTTGCTGCTGACCGGAAAAAAGAAACAGGGCGGCAGCACCATTACCATGCAGGTGACACGAAATTTTTTGTTGACGCCGGAAAAGACCTATACCAGGAAAATAAAGGAAATCATCCTGGCCTTTAAAATAGAGCGTGAATTTTCCAAAGATGAAATACTGCAGCTTTATCTGAACAAAATATACTTGGGCCATCATGCCTACGGCATCGCCGCAGCCGCACAGGTGTATTACGGGAAATCCCTGTCGGAACTGAATCTCGCCGAACAGGCGATGATTGCCGGATTGCCGAAAGCCCCATCCAAATACAACCCTGTCACCAATGCCCCCCGTGCCAAGCAGAGGCGCGATTATATCCTGCGCAGAATGCTGGATCTCGGTTATATTTCCCGGCAGGATTATCAAGAAAATGTCGAACTTCCGATCACTGCCAAGCTGCACCGCCAAAAAACCGAAGTCGCCGCACCCTATGTTGCAGAAATGGTGCGCACGGAAATAGTCCGGGAATATGGTGATCAAGCCTATACCTCCGGATTGAAAGTCTATACGACCATTCAGGGACCATTGCAGAAGGCTGCCGACAATGCATTGCGCACCGCACTGCACGACTATGACCGTCGCCACGGTTATCGAGGCCACCTGACACCGGACAATCCAGAACAGGCATTGCTGCACAGCCGGACAGTCGGCGACACGCAGCCGGCACTGGTCGAAGAAGTGGACGATAAGGGAGCGACGGCGCGTCTGAAAGATGCTGCACGAATCACCATTCCTTGGGAAAACATTCAGTGGGCAAAACAATCCGGAATCCGGAAACGCAGGGGTTCCACTCACCAATCGACAGCAAGCATCATCAAACCCGGCGATTTGATTCGCGTCAGGGAACTGGAAAACGGCACCTGGGCATTGACGCAGGTTCCCCAGGTTGACGGAGCCATCGTGGCCCTCGACCCGAATAACGGCGCCATTCTTGCGCTGTCCGGCGGCTTTGACTTTCGGCGCAACAAATTCAACCGCGTCACGCAAGCGAAGCGCCAGCCCGGCTCCGGCTTTAAACCGATCATCTATACCACGGCTCTTGAGGAAGGCTTCACCCCCGCCAGCATCATCAACGATGCGCCCATCGTCATTGCCGATCCGACGCAGGAAAGCGAATGGCGCCCGGAAAATTACAGCAGAAAATTTTTCGGCCCCACCCGGCTGCGCATCGGCCTGATCAAATCCAGAAATCTGATTTCCATTCGCCTGCTGCGCAAACTGGGCGTCTCAAGAGTCATTGCCACTGCCGAGCGTTTTGGACTGAAACCGGAACAGCTGCCCAGAAGTCTGTCCCTGGCACTGGGCAGCGGTTATGCCAACCCACTGCAAATGGCCAGGATCTATGCGGTTTTTGCCAATGGCGGCTTTCTCGTCGATCCACACCTGATCGACCGGGTGGAAGCCCCTGACGGCGACATTCTGTATCAGGCCTTTCCGAAAATTGCCTGTCCGACCTGCAGCGAAAACCTGGATTCCGGCAACGAATATGCACCAAGAATCATTTCCCCGCAAATCAATTTCCTGATGAACTCCCTGCTGCGCGATGTCGTGCAAAGGGGCACCGCCACCAAGGCGAAGCAGCTGGGAAGAAAGGATCTTGCCGGAAAGACCGGAACCACCAATCAGCAGCGTGATGCCTGGTTCAATGGCTTTGTGACAGCGACGATAGCGGCGACAGCCTGGGTTGGCTACGATGACTCAAGACCTTTGGGCAGCCGGGAGACCGGCGGCAAAGCAGCGCTTCCCATGTGGATCTACTTCATGGAAAAGGCTTTGCAGGATGTCCCGGAACAGCCATTGACGCCTCCCGAAGGCATCATCCAGGCCTATATCGATCCGCGCAGCGGCTTACGCGCAGCACCAGACAGCAAATCCGGTATTTGGGAATATTTTCAGAAAGGGCTTGCACCCAGTGATTTTTCCTATCGGGAATCGGTACAGACCAGGCAAGGTGGTGCAGCACCTGTAGAAACGCTTTTTTGAACAAAGGGGCTCAGGAAAAATCATCCTGATAGACCAGTCGACAATAGACAGACAGGCGGTATTTGTTTACCAGGCCGTTGAAACAACGAAGTTATTCGCCGGCCTGTAGGTAGTACGTAACTACTCACCCATAGTAATAGAGGCCCCTATGGGTGGTCTGTGGAGGAAGTGTCTTTGGCAGGGATGCCAAAGCCAAGCCTACAGGGACGTATTCACGGCGTCTTCCGGAACAGACTACCCATAGGAGCCCGAGTAGTTATGGCAGTACAAGGAAACGGCAAAGCGCATTTTCCGTTTCCGTGATTGAAAAAGCCATGGAGGGCTTTTTTCAACAGTCTGTTAAAGATCCCGGGCTTGTAATTCCTGGACAGTAAGGAAAACAGCCAATCGCATTGGCTGCTTCTTCCATGCCCAACGGCTCAACGACGGTCGATGGGAACATAGTCCCTCTGCTCCGGGCCGACATACAACTGCCTGGGCCGGCCAATCCGGTGCGTTGGCTCTGCCATCATTTCCAGCCAGTGGGAAACCCAGCCGGCAGTACGGGCAATGGCGAACATCACGGTAAACATGTCGACAGGGATATTGAGTGCCTTGTAGATGATGCCGGAATAGAAATCGACATTGGGATAGAGCTTTTTCTCGATAAAATACTCATCCTGCAGGGCGTATTCCTCCAGTGCCAGCGCCAGTTCAAACAAAGGATCATCATTGGACAGCTTTTCCAGAACGTCGTAGCAGGTCTTGCGGATGATCGTCGCCCGCGGATCGAAATTCTTGTAGACACGATGCCCGAAGCCCATCAGCCGGAATGGGTCATTGGGATCCCTGGCCTTGGCGATATATTCCGGAATCCTGTCGGCAGTGCCGATTTCCGCCAGCATGCTCAATACCGCCTCATTGGCGCCGCCATGCGCCGGCCCCCACAGGGCGGCAATACCCGCGGCGATGCACGCATAGGGGTTGGCTCCGGTACTGCTGGCCAGCCTGACCGTCGAAGTACTGGCATTCTGCTCGTGATCGGCATGCAGGATCAACAGCAGATTCAATGCCTTGACTGCGACAGGATCGATATAGTGCGCCAAGTCGATAAATTTCTGGGATGGCAGCGAAAACATCATATTCATGAAGTTTTCACAGTATTCCAGGTCCACGCGTGGGTAAAGAAACGGCCAGCCCACCGAGTGCCGATAGCAGGCAGCGGCGATGGTCGGCATTTTTGCCAGCAGGCGCATCGCCGATATACGCCGATGCTCCGGGTCATTCATATTCAGTTCGCTATGATAGAAAGCGGACAGCGAACCCACGACGCCAACCATCATGGCCATTGGATGAGCATCATAGTGAAAACCATCGAAAAAGCTGCGCAATGATTCATGCAGCATGGCGTGATGCGTGATTTCACTGGTGAAACTGTGCAGCTGCTGTTCTTTGGGCAATTCCCCGTTCATCAGCAGATAGGCGACTTCCAGAAAGCTGCTGTGCTCGGCCAGCTGATCGATGGGAATGCCGCGATACAGCAAGATGCCGTTGTCGCCATCGATGTAGGTGATCGCACTTTTACAACTGGCGGTGGAAACGAAGCCCGAATCGTAGGTAAAAAACCCCAGGTCCTTGTTCAGGCTGCTGATATCGACCGTATGATTGCCCAGCGTCCCTTTCAGCAAAGGATATTCAACCTCTTGACCGGTTGCATTGTTCCTGATCAATACGCTGTCATCCGACATGTTCACCACCTTTCAACAAAAACGTATTTTTTGCATCGATGCAACCAGCAACGGCTATTTGCCATAGCGCTGGCGGAACTTGTCGACGCGCCCGGCGGTATCCACGACTCTCTGCTTTCCAGTGTAGAAAGGATGACATGCGGAACAGACTTCGACATGCAGATCTTTGCACAGGACCGAAGCGGTTTCGAAGGTATTGCCGCAGCCACAGGTAACGGTAATCTTTTTGTATTCAGGATGAATTTCAGGTTTCATATCAGGTACACACCACGTATCAAATGCTTACATTCTTAATAGAGAACTGCGTATAATACTTTTTCCAACGTTAAACCGCAACTTTAAAATCACAACCGATGCGCATCATCACGCTGAACGTCAACGGCATTCGTGCCGCGGAACGCAAGGGTTTTTTTGCCTGGCTGCCCAGGCAGCAGGCGGATATCGTCTGCCTGCAGGAAACAAAGGCGCAGACCGAACAGCTCAAGTCCAGTGCTTTCTGGCCCGAGAACTATCACTGCTATTATCATGATGCGGAAAAAAAAGGCTATAGCGGCGTCGCACTGTACAGCAAAGCGGAACCCGACAACGTGATCGAAGGCCTTGGCTGGCCGGATGTCGACAAGGAAGGCCGCTACCTGGAAGCGCAGTTCGGCAAACTCAGCGTCATTTCCCTGTACCTGCCTTCCGGCACCTCCGGAGAAGAGCGACAGGCAGTCAAATTCGATTTTCTCGACCGTTTCATGCGCTACCTGCAGAAACTGGCAACGAATGGGCGGGACTATATTATTTGCGGTGACTGGAACATCGCCCACAAGAAGATCGACCTGAAAAACTGGCGCGGAAACCAGAATCACTCCGGCTTTCTACCTGAAGAACGCGCCTGGATGGACCGGCTTTTCCAACAGGAACCCTGGGTAGATGCCTTCCGGATCGTCAACCAGGACCCCGAACAATACACCTGGTGGTCCAATCGCGGCCAGGCCTGGGCAAAAAATGTCGGCTGGCGCATCGACTACCAGGTGATCAGCGAGCGCCTGAAAGACAAGGTCAAATCGGCGCAGATCTACAAGGCGGAGCGCTTTTCCGATCATGCGCCGTTGATCATCGACTACGATTTACCGCTTCCGCCAGGGACTGATACCTGATCAACCACAGCACCAGCAGAATCGCCGGCAGGCCCAGCAGCGCCGCATAGACGAAGAAAGCCTCATAACCGTAGGAATCGACCACGATTCCGGAAAAGCCGCCCAGCAGTTTTGCCGGCAGCGTCATCAGGGAACTGAACAGCGCATATTGCGTCGCCGTATAACTGCTGTGCGTCAAACTGGACAAATAGGCGATAAACACCGCCGCAGCGATGCCGCCGCTGAGATTGTCGGCGCTGATGACGATCGCCAGCAAGCTCAGATCCGCCTCGACAGCCGCCAGACCGGCAAACAGCAGATTGGTCAGCGCCACCATCACCGCCCCCAGCAGCAGCGGCTTCATGATGCCATAGCGCAGCACCAGCACGCCGCCCAGCGCCGAGCCGGCGATGGTCATAAAGAAGCCGAACACCTTGCTGACCTCGGCAATCTCTATTTTGCTGAAGCCCAGGTCCAGATAGAAGGGATTGGCCATGACGCCCATGGTGATATCGCTGAGCCGGTACACGGCGATGAACAACAGGATGGCGATTCCCATCCGGCCATTGCGGCTGAAAAATTCGACAAACGGGCTCAGCACCGCATCGGCAATGCCTTTGCGAAAACGCCGCCAGAACCCCGGCCGCTCATCGACACCCAGCGCCGACTCCAGATTCCGCTCCAGCTGTTCAGTCTTGTCATCGACCTTGTGCTCCGGCTCCCGGATCACCAGTGTCGTAAAGATCCCCACCAGCATCAGCGCGGCCATCACCAGATAAGCTGCCGACCAGCTGGCATAATCGGCAATATAGAACGCCCCGGCGCCTGCCGCCAGCAGGGCGACCCGGTAGCCAAAAACATAGGTTGCGGCCATGGCGCCCTGATATTTGGCAACCACCGCCTCGATGCGATAGGCATCGATGGCGACATCCTGGGTTGCCGAACAAAATGCCACAAAAACCGCCAGCAGAGCTATTTGCTGCAACTGGGTATGGACATCACTGCCGGCCATTGCCACCAGTCCGGCGGCGATACCCAGCTGCGCCAGCAGCATCCAGGCGCGCCGCTTGCCCAAAAACCGGGTCAGTCCGGGCAACGGCATGCGGTCGATGACCGGCGCCCAGAATACCTTGATGGAATAGGTCACCCCCACCCAGCTGAAAAAGCCAATGATGGAACGGGCAATGCCTTCATCCCTGAGCCAGGCGGACAACGTGGAAAAAACCAGCAGAAAGGGCAACCCGGCGGAAAAGCCCAGAAAGATCATGCCGGCCACACGGGGCTGACAGTACACGGACCAGGCAGTCCACCAGCTTTTCTGCGGCATGGAAATTATCGGACGGTCTTCAGAAAAAGCGCCGCAGCGAAACTGCGGCGCTCATGGACGGCGTCAGCCATTGACCAGATAATGCACGATGATACTGGCCACATAGCCTGCGGCGATGGCCGGGGTCCACTTCAGATGGGTGAAGAAAGTGTATTTATGGTCCGACTGGCCCATCAGCGCGACACCCGCAGCGGAACCGATGGACAGCATCGAGCCGCCGACCCCGGCAGTCAGGGTCACCAGCAGCCACTGGTACAGATCCATGTTCAGGTTCATGTTCAACACCGCAAACATCACCGGAATATTGTCCACGATGGCGGACAGCAGACCAACCAGGATGTTGGCGCCTGTCGCGCCCAGGGTGTCGTACATGGCCCCGGAAAGCAGTTCCAGATAGCCGATATAGCCCAGGCCGCCGACCGCGAACACCACGCCAAAGAAAAAGAACAGCGTGTCCCATTCGGCATCCCGGACTTTTTCGAAAATGTCGTATTCCTTTTCTTCACTGGTCGCATACAGCTTCTGCAGCCTGAAACCATACAGCATCAACAGCGACAGGCCGGTCATCATGCCCATGAAGGGCGGCAGATGCAAGATCTGCTTGAAACTGATGGCGATGGCAATGGTCAGCGCAAACAGGGCACAAACCTGGATGCCGCCCGGCCTCATCTTCACCATCGATTCCTCGGCGGCATGGCTGGCCGGTTCATCAGGAATCGCGAAATGCATGAACGCGGC
>JANEMG010000108.1 GCA_024511045.1 Gammaproteobacteria bacterium
AACCTATTGTTTTTCAAGCGAAAGAAACAAAATAAACAAGAATATTACCAAGCACTAATTTATCCGCCATATTAGTCGGCCCTAATATTCATTGCTCCAAAAAATTGGGAAACTTCAGTCACTGAAGAGCCAAATGTTATTGCTTTTCGACGAAATTCTGCTAAGTGATTAGCAGCTTTAGAGAAATGAAGTTAGCCACAAAATCTGTGGATAACTTTGTGGATGAGTCCTGAACCCGATGCTTTAAGTCCCGTTTTCATTGCCTTTTTGGCAAATTGTACAAAATTCGTTCAACTAAAAATATTTATTTAATTTCAACGCTTTACAAAAGTAAAGAAAAACTTTACAGTATTTGAGGCAGGCAGTGAATTTATTGCTTTCATTATATTGGGCATTGTGCGTAAGTTTGTCTGTCTGGTACGGCATGTAGAGTTATTGCACTTAAATCTCAGTCGAAGAGGAAATACCGATGACACGGTTACAGCAACTTGTATTACGAACGGATATTTCAGGAATGCCACTGGAGTGGATCAATTACCAGGAAGCGGCAAAACTGCATTATCTCGGTCAGGTTGCCTATTCTCTGGGTACCTTTCTGTATACGGTGCACGGCGGCATCAATGCCAAATCGGGGCTGCGCAGCCAGATTTCAGTCAATTCCATTCTGGCGATCCACAGCCATAATTATGCGGCAAGCAAGAGGAACGCGCATTATATCCCGCCATTGAATAACCCGGCACTGTTTAAACGGGATAATTATCTGTGCCTGTATTGCGGTGAACACTTTTCCTATGAATATTTGTCCCGGGACCATATCACGCCCATCAGCGCCGGAGGGGAAGATGTCTGGGACAACGTCGTTTCCGCCTGCAAGCGCTGCAACAACTACAAGGCAGGCCGGACCCCGGAACAGGCAAACATGCAGCTTCTGGCGATTCCCTTTACTCCGACGCATGCCGAATATGTTTATTTGCAGGGACGTCAAATCCTCAGCGACCAGATGGAATTTCTACGTGCGCATTTCCCCCGCAGAAGCGCCCTGCATCAAAGGTTGGAAAATTAAGCGCTGTCCGTCGCTATTTGACGGAGACGCAATCCGGCACAGGGTTGTGCCGGCAGTATCAATGGCTTCGAGCCATCGATACTGAATTGGAAAGGATTTTGGACAAGGAATACCAGCCTGTACATTGACAATGTGCCTATGTTCAGCATTCTGCCGGTCTCCGTAGGATCAATGGCCGGTAAGCATTGCTCGAAAAGATAAATTCCTGCAGCGCACTGGCTTTCTTCATTGCCAGGCGCACATCCTGTCCATGACCCCGGCGAGGAGCCAGCCCCGGCAACTGGAAGCATGACCGCAGCGCGGCCTGCCGTTCTCTCGGCGCCAAAGGAAAAGCGATGTGCGCACTGCGATTACCTCGGTATTCATTTCCTGATGTATACCGTTGGCAAATCATAATTTAGCAAAACAGTAGCACCAGAAAATGCCGTAAGCATTTGTTAATATGTGATATGTTTCTATTAGCCGGCTGTTTCTGGCTGCTAAATTTTCAAGTGCGGAAAGTATAACTACTCGGGCTCCTATGGGTAGTCTGTTCCGGAAGACGCCGTGAATACGTCCCTGCAGGCTTGGCTTTGGCATCCCTGCCAAAGACACTTCCTCCACAGACCACCCATAGGCCATAGGGGCCTCTATTACTATGGGTGAGTAGTTACTTCCTGATTACGTATGCCCCTCAGCTTCGCTGAAACCCTGTATCTCTAGTCATCCCGACGCTAGTGCAGCACCTGTTCTGCTATTGATGTCCAGAGTTTACTGGACCTGAAAAATACAAACAAATTGGCGGTTTTTCTATCCACCCATTGCAAGCAGGTGCTGCATAAAGAGGGATCTTGACCATGGCGCCCAGGATTTCTCCTGGCTTGTGCATAAGCATAGGATGACCGTTTTTACTCAACATTGATTGACCGCTGTTTTTCACTTTGGGATATGGCTGAAGCTTGTGGGTAATCAGGAAACTTTTGTCTATACTGAAGTTTTTCTCGATGGCAAAAAAAACGGCATGTTTATGTTATTTCCCCAGGTTTGTGATACATTTGAATATAGTCAATTTGCCATGTTCCTTGCCTGGTTTTTTCCGTCTGCCTGCAACGGAACTTGAGACCGAGACGGCTTCTGACGATTGTGCGTCGCCGGATTGCCCGCTTTGCGATGCCGAGAATCAGATGTGTATCTCTTGAAATAGGGAATGTTATGAAAAAACTACTGATTATTCTGGTGTTTTTTGGGGTCTGCAATGAAGCCATGGCATTGTCCATTCCATGGCAAACCATTTCGGGAAGCAGGACCAGCAATCATTTTTCATGGAATTATTCTTACGACATTGGCTTCTTCAATGAAACGTTGATGATCGATCTGGATATCCGGCTCGTGGGGGACGCTGTAGATCAGTCCCTGCTGAATCGCTGGGAATATGGCATCGAGAATATATGGTCGACCGACCGTTTTGCCATACCCATCCTGTTCAACGTCGACTGGGTTTCAGAAAATTTTGATACCACTGTCCATGTTCACGATCGCAGTACAGGTACTTTCAATATGACCAACTGGAACACCCGCAATGCCAATGGCTGGGGTGATGCCTATCAGGAGGAAATAGTTGCTCATGAAGCCAGGCACATGTTTGGTCTGTGGGATGAATATACGGGCGGGGCTGTCGATCCGGACACAGGCCTGATCAATACGGGAGGCCTGATGCATACCCTGAATGGTCCGACGCTCGATCCCTATTATGCCGTTATGCTGGGCTGGTATGACAAGTTTAAACCCGTTCCTGATGTCGTCCCCCCTGCAGGCGCTGTTCCCATTCCTGCTCCGGCAACAGTCTGGCTGTTCTGTTTAGGCCTGCTTGGAATGGTTGCTGCGAGATGGCATAAAAGCAGGTATTCAGTATTGCCGGCTTGGTGAGCGGGTACTTTCATTATCAGATGCCGAAAGCAAATCCCCTGAATAGCTGATGCCGGTCTGGCAATGACGGACACTGTCCATTGGCTGTTCTGGCAGCCAGTGGCGAATTGCTCAATCCTGAACCACGGGCTTGATGAATTTCAGCGTCATGCGGTCGCTTTCGCCGATGCGCAAATAGCGGTCTCTGTCCTTTTCGCCCAGTCTCAGGGTCGGCGGCAACGTCCAGACCCCTTCCGGATGGTCCCGGTCATCGGCGGGATTGGCATTGATTTCCGATCTGTCCAGCAATTCGAAGCCGGCTTTTTTCGCCAAGGCGATAACAGCGTCTTCGCTGACATAGCCGGATAGTGCCCGGGGGGCCTGTTTCTTCCCCGGCGCATTGCGATGTTCGACGACGCCCAGCAGACCGCCTGGCTTCAGGGCCCGAAACATGGACCGGAATACCGTCCCGGCCTGGCCGGCCTTCATCCAGTTGTGCACATTGCGGAAAGTCAACACTCTGTCTGCCGAACCTGGCGGTGCAATGGCCAGACGCTCTGGCGGCTGCAGTACGGTCAGTATCAGTTTGCCATAGATGTCCGGACGGCCATGGATTTTTTCGGTGAATTTCTCCAGGCTGCGCCGAAAGAAAGGAATATTGCTGTCCGCGGCAAAATGGGCGGCATACAGCCTGCCATGCTCCTTGAGCAGAGGCGCCAGAATTTCCGTATACCAGCCGGCAGAGCCCGGCCATATCTCGACGACGGTCATGTTTTCCCGAACATCGAAAAAATCCAGGGTCTGCAGCGGGTAACGGTCTCTGGCCCGGTGCGCTGCGGAACGATGCTCTCCAGCCAATATCTGCCGCAAGGCATCCTGCTCCTGTGCCTGTCCGACAACTGCCAGGCAGGAAAGCAAAAAGCCGATGATGATTCTGCCCATAAAAATCCCCTGCACGCGCTTCATTTGCAATTCCAGAACTGCAGCAGACTCAAACCTGCCAGCATCAGGAAAGCGACCAGGGTCCAGCCGGGGATGCTGAGACCCAGAAACACCCATAACACATCGGCGCATTCACCGGTACCGCTCAGCATGACCCGGATGGTTTCCGACAGGGGGAAGTTTTCAAAGACATAGGAAAGGCCCGGACCACACTCCGGTACCTGGTCCGGAGGCAGGTTCTGCAGCCAGAGATGCCGAATGGAAATGGCGCCGCCGGCCAGTGCCGTAAAGGTCCCGAGGATGGCATAGATTCTGCGCCCGGTGGTTTGCGGGTTATACAGCGCGGCGATGAGGAACACCACGCCGGTCAGCAGGATGGCAATACGCTGCGAGATGCACAGGGGGCAGGGTTCCAGCTCTTCGACGAACTGGAAATAGGCGCCGACCAGCAGCATGCCGAAGCAGCTGAAGAAGCCCAGGGTGAACCAGATTCTGGCAGTAAATAGCATCAATGTTTCTCCACGGTTTCAGAAATTTCTTTACTAAAGGCCCGGATTTCCCGGGAAGGTCCCATGACCAGCAGAACATCGCCGGGATCCAGCTGATGCTCCTGTTCTCCAAGAGCGAAATGCAATTCTTCACCCAGTTCGTAATCGACGATGCCCAGCAGGATCAGATTATGCTGTGTGTCGAGGTGCAAATCACTGGCCCGGGTATTTGCCAGCTTGGAACCCCTGGGGATTTCGATTTCAGCGATATGCAGATCCGCCCTGCCGAAAACGATTTCATCCATCATCAGCGTCAGCTTGGGCCTGGTTACCATGCTGAAGATTTTTCTGGCGCTGATTTCATAGGGATTGATGATCTTGTTGGCTCCGGCGGCGATCAGTTTATTGGCGGAATCGGGCGCATCGACGATGGAAATGATTTCCAGTCTGCTGTTCATTGCTCTGGCGGTGATGGTCAGAAAAACGTTCTCACCGTCTTCCGGCAGACAGCAGAAAATAATATCGATATTTCTGCCAATGCCTATTTGTTCCAGGGATTCGTCGCTGCGATAGTCGACAATGGCCGCCTTGAATCCCTGTTCCAGGGCCTGGGAAACTTTATCCGGGTCGGAATCCAGTATGATGATTTCGTGATCTTTGTCGTCATGGAGCCTTGAGGCCAGTTCAAAAGAAAACAAATTATAGCCAAAAATGGCGATATTACGCTTTTTCATCGGTTTTTGATTCTTTTTCGCAGGAGGCTTTTTTCCAGCTGGTTTTTCAGATAATCGATGCTGTAGCGGCGCCCCAGCAGTACCAGCACGTCATTTCCGCGCAGAATGATGTTCGGTCCCGGGTTGAAATAGAAATGCTGTCCGGGCATCCTGTACTGGTTGTGATGTTTTCTGTGGGAGGGATCGGCGCTGATGACGCCGACCAGGGTCAGTTTTCTTTGCGTAAAATCGGTATTGCCGATAGCCATGTTTTCCAGATAGCAGCCGGGATGGACGACGATGGTTTCCATCAGGATATGTTTCTTTTCGTGCAGAATGCCCAGTATCGCCTCGAAGGCCACCGGCTGTCCGATATATTCGGTAGCCAGCATGCCGGCGATCATGAAGGGCTGTATGACATAATCGGCGCCGGCCTGCTGCAGCTTCCTGACATTTTCCTTGTGGTTGGCGCGGGAGATGATGGTGATATCCGGATTCAGATATCTGCTGCTCAGGGTGATATAGACATTGGCGACATCGTCGGCCGTCGTGCACAGCACCGTTGCGGCACCCTTGTTGATGCCGACATTCAACAGGACACTGTCCTTGCTGGCATCGTCGGCGATGATCAGTATGCCCTGCCGCCTAGCCAGCTGCACATGCAGCGGATCGTTGTCGATGACCATGAATTGCTGCCGGGCCCTGGTCATTTCCCTGGCGATCTCCTGACCGACCCGGCCGAAGCCGCAGACAATGCTGAAATCACGGTATTTTTCCAGTTCCGAATAGATGCGGTCGGTACGCAGGTCATCCATCTTTTCACTGAAAGAGGTGACGACGATGGATGTGAAAAAGGATATCACCCCCAGTCCGGTAACGATCAGCGCCATCGTGACAAGACGGCCGCCCGTGGTTTGAGGGGTGATGTCGCCGAAGCCGACCGTGGAAAGCGTCACCACCGACCAGTAAGCCGCTTCGAACAGGCTGCCGATGCCGCCGCCATCGTCGTTATGCTCGAACATATAGATGGCGGTGCTGGCGATGAAAACCAGAAAACCCAGGAACAAGGCCAGGGTATAGAACTCGAAGCGTTTGTTTTCCAGGACGTCGGAAAATATTTTGATGCTCCGCGAATAACGGAACAATTTGAACAGCCGGAAAATCAGGAATACCCGCAACACCCTGACCGGGCGGTAACTGGGCAGAATGGCCAGCAGATCGATGATGGCCATCACGGAAAAGACATACTGCAGCTTGGTTTTGACGATTTCCAGCAGCGCTTTGAACAGGCCGAAGTTGATGTTCAGGTACTGGGATTTTTCGTAATGCCTGATGATAATCTGGTGGCTGTCTGAATAGATCCAGCCGCGCAGCAGGTATTCGATGATGAATACCGTGACGACGATGTGTTCAAACAGCGCCTCCAGGGGCCCCAGCCTTTTGTTGACGCCATGAATGAGAATGGTGATGCTGGCCATGACCACGCCGATCATGAACAAATCGAAATAGGTCTTCAGCTTGCTGTCGGGGTTTTCCAGCAGATTGTAAAAAAACATTTTCGAATTGCGATAATGCCGGGAATTATTCAGCAGATAGGCAAAATAGACAATCAGGCGGGCTAGCATTGCGTTCTCGAATGATGCGTTTTTGACCGAAAACAATCGTGACAGTGTACAGCGGTGGATAATTCATTATCCCGTGTTTTGCCCACGCCGGCAGCTTTTTTTGCTGTTCGTGTTTTATCCATGAACAAATGAAAACCTGATTACGTATGACCCTCAGCTTTTCTGGAATCCTGTGATTCTGGTCATCCCGACGACAGCGCAGCACCTATTTTGAATTTCATATAGAGAAGTTGGATCCGCCTTATTTTCCAAATCCATGTAAAAAAGCGTTCCTCTAACAAGAAAAACAGGTGCTGTACAAGGAGGGATCTTGAGCGTGGGTACATTACCATGGCGCCCAGGATTTCTCCCGTTGGTCGAAATGACACGCTAATACCGCCCTGTCACTTCGTTAAACCTGTCATCCCGACGGCAGGAGGGATCTTGATGGCTTGGGCATCGCTTTGGCGTTCAAGATTTCTCCTTACGTCGAAATGACACTTCATTGGTCTTCCCAACATCGGGCAATACTTGTTTTGTATTGATAAGTATAGGACGACAGTCATGAATCGGCCTGATTGACCGCTGTTTTCCATTTTGGGAAATGGCTGAAGCTTGTGGATAATCAGGAATGAAAATAGCTGTTGTTCATGTTTCGGACTTTTTGA
>JANEMG010000436.1 GCA_024511045.1 Gammaproteobacteria bacterium
GCGTTCGGAGGCCTACTTTGTTTTCCCTCTGGCGCAAGGCACGCCGGGAAAACAGTGCGGCCTCGCGGCTACTGGGGTCTACCAGCCTTCGCTTCGCTCTCCATGGCTGGCAGCGATTGTATCGGCCACACATGGTGGATATCCTCTGTGAATATCAGCTTCTTGCGAACTTGCGTGGATACGGCCCGCCCGAGCGCTACTGTGTCCTAAAATTTTTTCACAGAAATGCCGGTTACCGGAGGCAGGCTGCCGGCAGGACCGACCAGAAGAATTCCTCCTCGCTGCAAAGGCAACGCCAGTACCTGCACATTGTTGTCCCGCGTTTCATAGCTGCCTTTGGCTGCAACGGCATTCCGTACGACAGGATTGTTGAAGAATACCCTGTCCTCCACCTCAAACTGCAATAAAATCTGGTCCCCGCTGCGGACAGCAAAAGCGTTGGCCGGCGCACCTCCCACCTTTGTTGTCCAGGTGGCCAGGACTTTGGCATTCGGCCAGCTGACCGGTAGTGCAGTCCCTTGCACAGGAGTCTCCTGAGGCAAGCTTGTCCGGGCAAGTTGCCGATATTCCTTTACAACGTCCTGAATCATGGGAATGCTACCGTTTGTACCATCCTTCATTCCGGAAAATACGGTCATGACCAGCAGCAGGACAACCAGACTCCAGCCTGCTGTTGCGACCCAAAAGGTCTTGTTCCTGTTTTCCAGCCACTTTGGCTTAAGCAGATGTTTCCAGGCCGACGGAAAAAAAGCCCTGCTGTTTCCCGATGCCAGGGCCGCTTCTTTCAGTGCTTTGTCGAAACGGGCCCGCTGCTGCGCCGTTAGCTGGGGAACAGGTATCGATCCCAGTTGCCTGTGCAGAACCTGTTGACGCATCACATCCTTGCGGCAGGACTCGCAACCGGCTAGATGGGCTTCCACCAGCATTTTGTCCTGCCCGTCCAGTTCCTCATCCGCGTAACCCGCCAGCATATCCTGGATCCTCAGATGCAGTTTTTCAAGTTCCTCCGGCGCCTTGATCTGAAAATCGTTCATCTTTCTTTTCCCGGATGTATCCTGATGCTGTCCGTGTGCCCGTCTTGTCTTGCTTTGTTCAGCAATGTTTTTGCCAGCAGCCGGCGTCCCCGGGACAGCCTGCTCATGACGGTCCCCCTGGGTATGGCAAGAATTTCGGCAACGTCACGATAGGACAACCCTTCCATATCCCGAAGCATGACGACCCTGGCATAGTCTTCCGGCAAGGCCTGAACAGCGGCCGCCAGTTGTTCGCTGTCCTGCTGTCGCAGGGTTTCCTCGAAGGGCCCGGGTTCGGCGCTTTGATGGGTATGCAGAATCCTGTCTTCCGTTGTGATGACCGGGGCCAGCTGATGGCGGCGTTTTTGTTTCCTGACATCATCGGCAATGACGTGGTCGATAATCTTCAGCAGCCAGGCATAAGTGGCGATCTGTTCAGACAACTGGTCGAAATCGCGCCAGGCACGCAGCAAGGTCTCCTGTACCCAGTCTTCCGCCGTTTCGCGTCGTCCTGTATATCGCATGGCGACTCCATAGAGACGGTCGCACCAGGGCCGGACGAGCTGTTGAAAAACGGTTTGTTGATTCATTGCGCCGCATCACTGTTCGAGTGTTTGACATACAGGGCGTTGCCAGTCGGCACCATATTCCACAAAAAACCGGAATTTTTTCATTTCCGGTAACGCCCTGAAGCCCGAGACCTGAATCGAAGCGTACCGTCATTCTATCCGATACTCAGGTGAACCGATCAAACATTCAGCCACATAGCCCGCTTTCTGACACCTATCTCGTCAGAGCGGCAGGAGAGAAAAATGAAAAACTTATCCATGGGCATGCTGTGCCTGCCTCTGCTAGCCACAATCACCACAGGTTTTGCCGGGGAGAGCCCAGCCCCTTCCCACGGGATCGCCTATCCGCAAGGCTGGCAGCATTGGTCAGCCATCGCAGTTTCCCATCGTTTGGACAATCACACCGTGAGAACCATTCTGGGCAACGATATTGCAGTGAAAGCGGCACGCTCCGGAAACACCAACCCCTGGCCGGACGGCGCTATCCTGGGTAAGGTGGTTTGGAAGGAAACCCGCCTGAAAGACTGGGAACAGGCCGTTGGACCGGACAAGTTCGTTCACGCGGAATTCAACGCAAACA
>JANEMG010000437.1 GCA_024511045.1 Gammaproteobacteria bacterium
ACCCGGACATCAGATAATGTGGCAAGGGTATACCGCCTTACAGTTTATGTGTACTGGTTTCATGCTGCAGGATGGGGGGTAATATTGTGTGCGATGACTTATGGGTAATAGGCAGGGCTAGATCTGCCATTCATAGACGGCCTTGACACGGTTGCCATCACCTGAATACTCGACTTCCGCACACAATTTCCTGACCAGCTGTATACCACGCCCGAAATACCCGGTATTGCCATCGATACGGGAAAACACCTGGCTGCTGTCGAAACCCTTGCCGCTGTCCTGGACCCGGATGACCAGACGCCCGCCATTGTCCACCGGTCGATGGTCGAAGCTGACCTTGATGCGGCCATCGTCCGCTTCCCGCAGTCTTTCCTCCCTGAGCTGAAAATACTGCATGAAACCTTCGGATATTTCCTTCAACTTCGAATCCAGGTGCAGAAGCCCATGTTCCAGGGCATTGGCGAACAACTCGCTGATAATGACGAAAATCGATTCGCGGTGACGTTGCAGACCCTGCACCTCCATCAGCGAATTGACCATGATCGGCACCGGATTGACATGGCGCAGCGTCGAGACATGGAATTCCATCGCGCTCTTCCAGGCCATGGGCAGCAGCTCCCCCTGCCCGGATTCCTGCTGTACCGCTTTCCAGGGTACGCGCTCCACATCACATTGCAGCGCCACCAGGCTGATATCGTCCTGCTGCTGCAGGTCCCGGCAATGCCGCTGCAGTTCCTGCTGAATCAGGTCGAAACCTGCCGCGCCGTCGCGGGCCAGGCAGTCAGCCACCCGCCCGGCGCCGAACTGTTCCCCCTGCGAATTTTCTGCTTCGATCACGCCATCGGTAAACAGATACAGGAAATCGTCCCCGGTCACTTCGAAATGCTGTTCCTGCAGAGCGAACGAGGCGGATATTCCCAGCGGCAGGTTGCTTGAAGAGATGGTCCGTATGACGCCGCTTGCCCGGTTCACCAGATAATGGTCCGGCAGACCGCAGGTGATCATGGTCAGCGTCCATGCTTCGGGATTGAGAGTGGCCAGCGATGCCGCCAGAAACATATTGACCGGCAGCAGCTTGTGCAATTTCCGGTTGATCTCGTGCAAGATCTCCACCGGGCCGAAACCCTTCTGCACCATGCCGTAGAAAATTTCCGCGGCAGGACCGGCACCCACCGATGCCGATATGCCATGCCCGGTAAAATCGCCCAGCAGGCAATACAGCTGATTGCCGGGGCTTTTTGCACTGAGCAGCACATCACCGTTGAACAACGCCATGGGCGACAAGGAATAGCGCAGGTTGGGCGCTTCCAGGAAACCGGCATGCAGTATATTGTTGTACATTGCCGCGGCGACTTCCTGCTCCTGCGCGGCTGTCTGCTGGAACTTATGCAGGCATCGTTTCTGCTCCAGCTGCTCCTCATAGAGCCGCCTGAAACGCAGCAGGGACCCGACCTTGGCCTGCAGCAGCACCGGATTGAACGGTTTTCTGATGAAGTCGTCGCCGCCGACTTCGACGCACTGCTGCAGATAACCTTCGTCGTCCATGCCGGTAATGAAAATGATCGGTACGAACCCGCCATCGATTTCCGAACGGCGAATCTCGCGCGCCACATCGATGCCGGTCAACGACGGCATGACGATATCGAGTATTACCAGTTCCGGCTGCTCGCGCCGGTATAATTCCAGCGCATCCGGGCCATCGCAAGCGCTGACGACCCGATAACCGGCGCTGCCAAGCATTTCCTGCAGCATCTGCCGCTGCAGCAGGCTGTCGTCCGCGATCAGGACCCTGGCGGCTGCCGCTGCTGCAGACTGGCCTGCATCCGTCGGTATATCCATGCCTTCAGTGGCAGCTGTGATAACGGCAGTCATCTATTGCAGGGTGAACAACTTGTCGAAATTGGCGATCTGCAGAATCTTTTTCACTTCCGGATTGGCTCTGACGATGCGCACGGCACCCTGCCTGTCGCCAACCTTGTCGCGAAGCACCAGCAGCATGCCCAGGGCGGAACTGTCCACATAGTCCGTTGCCCCCAGGTCGACGACGATGGATCTCAATTTACAAGCGTGTCGCTACCTCGTGATAGATTTTGGGACATCCAAGTCTCCAAAATCGACTCGCCAACGCGACAACCATTATTGCCCCGACCGTCCTGCGTC
>JANEMG010000109.1 GCA_024511045.1 Gammaproteobacteria bacterium
AACCCCATCAAAATCTACGCGAACCATGGCAAATCAAGCTTGGCAGGGAATCTTGTGAATAAAATTGCAGAAATTGTACAAATATTGGACGGGAGAATGGATCCACCATAGAAATACGTAAGAAATACGTAATTATTGAGAATCATTCGCATCCACAGGGTGCGCAGCATTCAACCAGCCAAAATCAATTTTTAGTTTTGCATATGGCTCAAGCGACAGAATTTTTTTAGCGGTGATGGCTGGATTTATCCAAACTGTCTGTTTTAGTCTCATTATATCGCTGCAAGGGCTAAAAATTTGCCCCGATGTTGTTTTCAGTGAAAAGAAAAAACTGTACAAATCTGGTAAGATCACGTTAATTCTACATCGATAGTGCATAGTGTGAAGCAGTGATGAGCTACCAGTTGATCGATATGATCATTGTCCAGAATGACGATGTGATGAGCGCTGCCGAGGCCCATGGTGTCGCGACTGGCATGCTGTGCGTCGATGACAGGGTGGATGCCCTTGACTGGTTGCAGAATATTTTTACCGGCGACGTTTCCTTGACAGAAGAAGAAAAAAACCTGCTGATCGATCTCTTCGAGCGTACCCGTGAATTGCTGGCAAGCGAGGGCTTTGAATATGAATTGTTTTTGCCTGAGGACGATGAATGCTTGCTGCGCGTGGAGGCTGAGGCACTGCAGCAATGGTGCCAGGGCTTTCTCCATGGCATCGGTTATGCTAACGCCGCGGGTGACTGGCCGGGAGAGGTGATGGAAATTTTGCAGGATATCGTCGAAATCAGCAAGCTGGATCCCGCCGTACAGGGAGAGGACGACGAACAGGCCATCATGGAAATCGAAGAATATCTCAGGGCCTGTGTATTGCTGGTTAGAGAGGAATTGTCCGGTCAGAGCCCTGACAGACGATTACATTGACAGCGCAGGCCGGAAACCATGCAGCAAAATGAATTCAAGAGGCGCCGCAAGCAGTTGATGCAGCAGGTGGGCAAGGGTAATATTGCGATCATCGCCAGTGCCCAGATACGCCCCCGGAATCGCGATGTCGATTATCCTTTTCGCCAGGATAGTGATTTTTACTATTTGACCGGTTTCAATGAGCCGGACGCATTGGCGGTATTCATCCCCGGACGCAGGCAGGGTCAGTATATCCTGTTCTGTCGGGAATACGATGCCAAGAAAGCCCTGTGGGAGGGCGCGCATTCCGGATTGGAAGGCGCCACGGGTGATTATGCCGCCGATGATTCCTTCCCTATCGATGACGTCGATGATATTTTGCCGGGGCTCCTGGAAAACAAGGAAAAGGTTTTCTATCCGATGGGCCGGGACAGCGACCTGGACCACCGTTTGTTCGAATGGCTGAACCGGATCCGCGGGCAGTCGCGAACAGGCATTCGCGCTCCCGCGGAAATGGTATCCCTGGAGCATGTCCTGCATGAAATGCGCCTGTTCAAAAGTGCTGCGGAAATAAAACTGATGCGGCGTGCTGCCGAGGTTTCGGCAAAGGCGCATGTCAGGGCGATGCAGAACTGTCGGCCCGGTCTGTATGAATATCAGATCGAAGCGGAGATCGTCTATCAGTTCATGCGCGAGGGGCTGCGCTCGGCCGCCTATCCTGCCATCGTCGCAGCTGGCGAGAACGCCTGTATACTGCACTACACGAACAATATGGATAAGTTGAGAAAAGGCGATCTGCTGCTCATCGATGCGGGCGCCGAGTGTGACCATTATGCCGCGGACATCACCCGCACCATTCCCGTTTCAGGCAAGTTCAGTGCAGTGCAGAAACTGCTCTACCAGTTGGTGCTGGATGCCCAGGCGGCTGCCATCGAACAGGTCAAGCCGGGTGCGCCCTGGAACAGTGCCCATGATGCCTCCGTCGAAACCCTGACCAGGGGATTGCGCGATCTGGGTCTGCTGCATGGGCGGCTGAGCAAGCTGATCAAGGAGGAAAAATTCAAGCAGTTCTACATGCACAGAATCGGGCACTGGCTGGGCATGGATGTCCATGATGTGGGTGATTACCAGGTCGATAATCAATGGCGGCTGCTGGAACCTGGGATGGTGCTGACCATCGAGCCGGGGCTGTATATCGCTGCGGACTGCGGCAGCGTCGATGCCAAATGGCGCGGAATGGGGATTCGTATCGAGGACGATGTGCTGGTCACCCAGGACGGCTGCGAGATTTTGTCAAAGGCGGCACCCAAAGAGATTGCCGATATCGAAAATTTAATGCGGGCGGGCTGATGCGGAACAATTATGATTTGATTATTGTGGGTGGTGGTCTGGCGGGCAACTGCCTGGCCTTGTCGCTGCTGGACACGGATTTGCGCATCGCCATCGTGGAAGCCGCTACGCGGGACAGGCGGCGCAGTTCACCGGCTGGTGACCGGGCTCTGGCGCTGGCGCGCGGAACCGTGACCATGCTGGAAGAGCTGGGGGTCTGGCAGGGCATCGGCAACGCGGCGACGGCGATCGAACACATCCATGTTTCGGACCGCGGCCACTTCGGCAAGACCCGCCTGTCCGCCGGTCAGCAAGGTGTCGATGCGCTGGGCTATGTGATCACCGCACGGGCTCTCGAAGAGCATGTTGCCGATCTCGTCGAACGGGCAGGGATCGAACAATATTGTCCGGCACGGGTTACCGGCCTGGTTTCAGAGGCTGATGTGGCGCAGTTGCAACTGACGCTTGACGATGATGCCTGCGTCGACCTGTCGGCGCGTCTGGTGGTCGGGGCCGATGGCGGCAATTCCACCGTGCGTAAATTGCTGGCTATCGACCAGCGAAAAACGGAATACGGCCAGACCGCCATCGTCACGACGGTGAAAACGGCCCTGCCCCATCATTTTACCGCCTTTGAGCGATTTACCAGCAGTGGGCCTTTGGCCATGCTGCCGGTGATCGATGAACAGCATTGCGCCGTGGTCTGGACGCGCAGTCATGCCGAAGCGCAGCTGCTGCTGAAAGTGGATGATCAGGCATTTATTGAGCGGCTGCAGCAGTGTTTCGGCTACCGGCTGGGGGAATTGACGTTGACAGCGCCCAGACGCGCCTTCCCACTGATCCTGGTGCGGGCCGAAAAAATGTCCGCAGGCCGCGCAGTCATCGTGGGCAATGCCGTCCATCAGCTGCATCCGGTCGCCGGCCAGGGGTTCAATTTAGGACTGCGGGATGTCATGCAATTGGCCGGCATGCTGGCAGAGCGGCAACGGGCCGGCGAGGATATCGGTGCAGCGGTGTTTTTGGCGGATTATGCCGCCTGCCGGATACGCGACCATGAACGGGTGATCGGCTTCACTGACAATATCGTGCGGCTTTTTTCCAATGACTGGCCGCCCCTGGCCGCAGCCAGAAATATCGGCTTGACGCTGCTCGATCATCTGCCGCCTGCCAAGGCTTATCTTGCCCGTCATGCCATGGGGCTGGCTGAACGATAGCACAGACTGGACAGTGGCCCTGAATTCAAGGCTGTCAATGATCCTCTGAAAAATGCCGGACATGCATCCGATACAGGCCTGTATCGACAGGGGTTGAAGGCATAAGTCATCGATTGTGAATATGGCGGCCAGGCAAGTCCGCTTTTTGGGGTTTGTGCTGTTCCCTGGAAAGGAGGACAGGTGGGGCGGCGGCTCTGCAGCCCTTTTGCGAATACCCGTGTAAAGAGGACAAAAAGCCTTGTTTGTTTTAAGATTTTGTTTACCCGGGGTGCGTGCTTCTGCTATATTCGGATTCGAAGCGTTCAGTTCGCTTGAATGCAGATATACTTTTCGCACTTGAAAATTTAGCAGCCAGAAACAGCCGGCTAATAGAAACATATCACATATTAACAAATGCTTACGGCATTTTCTGGTGCTACTGTTTTGCTAAATTATGATTTGCCAACGGTATATCTCGCCAGTTTTTGGCGAAAATAGAATAATAATATCGATAGCATGATGGAGAGGGGATATGCCAGAAGTACTGTTTATTTTGACCATTATTTTTGTCGCTTATGTGGTTTATAGTGTTGTCGGCGATTTCAAAAAATCCGATGACAAGTCTTCAGCAGCAACTCAGGCGCCGGTACGAAAGCCTGAGAGCAAGCCCAAGCCAAAGCCCGCGGCTGCAAAACCCGCTCCCGTCAGAAAACAGGAGGCAAAACCCCAGGCTCCGGCCGCCGGGGAGAAAAAGCCGGAAGCCAAGCCAAAGCCGGCACCCCAGCCTGCAGCAGCCGCCGCTGTCAGCAATGAAATCCGCAACCCGGATACCGGGGAAGTATCGGCGGTAGCGGCAAATTATCGTTTCGTCAAACGCTGGATCAAGGAGGCGCTGGTCAAGGAGGGTTTGTTGGATAAAGTCTACAAGGCCAGCGAGCTGAATGACGCCAATACCAAGAAGATCAAGGATGCCTTGAACAAGATCAAGACCCTGGACAAGTATCGGGTTTGACCGGTGCTATCGATCGGTGCTGCCTGCTGCAGGCAGCGTACGCCGCTTCACCGGGAGTAGCGGCAATTCTGTAGTGAGATTGTTTTGTCTTGTTCGACGTTTTTGCTCCGCAAGCGTTGCACAGATTGCTGGAGTATCCCCTGGCTCTGCGTGTGCCTGTTGGGGATGCGTCATCCAGCCCCAGCTTTTTCAGCCGGTAGCGCAAGGAGCGAAACGACATGCCCAGTCTTTTTGCTGCCGCGGTCTTGTTCCAGCGGCTTTTTTCAAGGGCTTCACTGATGGCCCGCTTTTCGACTTTTTCCAGAAAATTTTCCAGGGTCAGTTCGGCCGGGTCGAATTCCGGAACCGCAGTGATCGCTGCATCACTGCCGGGAAGATTCAAGTCAGTCTCCTCGATGCGATCCCCTTCATAGAGGGCCAGTGCCCGCTCCAGGATATTTTCCAGTTCCCGGACATTGCCGGGAAAGTCATAGCGCATCAGTGCCGTCATTGCCGACGCTGACAGTTCCGGTACGGGCATGCCGTTGGCCTCTGCCAGCAGCGCTGTCATGTGCCTGGCCAATTGCGGGATATCACTGCTCCTGTCGCGCAGCGGCGGGACGCTGAGTTCGATGACATTGATGCGGTAGTACAAGTCTTGCCGGAAAGCACCATCCTGCACCATTTTGCCAAGATCCCGGTGGGTGGCGCTGAGCAGCCGCACATCGACGGCAACTTCCCGTTGTTCGCCCACGGGGCGAATTTTTTTCTCCTGGATAGCCCGCAGCAGTTTGACTTGCAGCGGCGCCGGCAAGTCGGCGACTTCATCCAGAAGCAAAGTCCCTCCTTCGGCTGCCTGGAACAGGCCGGTTTTATCCGCTACGGCGCCGGTAAAACTGCCTTTTTTGTGGCCAAAAAATTCGCTTTCCATCAGCTCCTGGGGAATGGCGCCGCAATTGATCGCGACAAAGGGTTTGCCATTGCGTGGGCTCTGCTTGTGAATCAGTCTTGCCACCAACTCCTTGCCGGAGCCGGATTCGCCGCTGATATAGACGGGAGCCTGGCTGCGCGCAACTTTGGCTATCTTGGAGCGAATGCTGCGCATGACTGCCGATTCACCCAGTAATTCATGCCGGGTGCGTCTTTCTGCCGGTGGTGACAGGCCGACCTTCAGGGCTGTGCTGACCAGTTTTCTCAGCGCCGGCAGGTCGACAGGTTTGGAGATGAAATCGAATGCGCCGTTTTTCAGGGCGCGGACTGCGGTGTCCATATTGCCGTGTGCGGTGATTACCGCTACCGGCAGCGGCGCATGGCGTTCCTGGATGTGTTTCACCAGTTCCAGTCCGTCGCCGTCAGGCAAGCGCATGTCGGTCAGGCATAAGTCGAAGGCATGCGCGTGCAGCAGCGTTTTGGCGTTTTCGATGTTCTCGGCGCTGAGGGACTGGATGTCCATGCGCTGCAATGTAATTTCCAGCAGTTCCCGGATGTCCGGTTCGTCATCGACTATCAAGGCCAAGGGAGATTTCATATTGCAATCAGGGTTTGTTCGGCATCGGCGAGCGTTAGGCGAAAGCTGCTTTTGCTGTCGTCAGTTAAATAATAGCTCAATTTCGCCTGATTGAGTTCGGCCAGCTCCCGGGAGATATAAAGCCCCAGGCCGGTGCCGGTGGAAGAAGTGGTGAAGAAAGGCTCGAAAAGCTGGTTGACATGTTCAGGGCTGATGCCGGGGCCGTTGTCGACAACGGCAATGCTGGGCGAGTTTTGTACCCTGAATGCCGTGATCAGCAATTCTTCACCGTCCGGCGCTCCGTATTTCAGGGCATTGAGGCAAAGGTTGTCCAGAATCTGTTTGAGATGATGAGAGTCCATGCAGGCATATAATTGATCATCCCCGATCTGCACCCTGAAGCGGGACTGGGGCAGGTTGTTTTCCAGGATGAACTTGTCCAGATAATCCGGCAACCAGGCGTTGAGATGTATTTTTTCCCGGTTGGAAGGGTGGCGCCGCGACAGCTGCAGGACATTCTCTATAATCCGGTTCATGCGTTGCGACTGGATCTGTATGATTTCCGTCAAGCGCCGGTCCTGCGTGGTCAGATCGGGGCATTCCGACAGCAGCTGTCCGGCATGGCTGATGGCGCCCAGGGGGTTGCGGATCTCATGGGCGATGCTGGCGCTCAATCGTCCCAGGGAAGCCAGCTTGCTTTGCTGCAGGCGCTGGTTGTAAAAGCCCATATCCTCGAGAATGACCATGTAATAGGTCTCCAGGCGGGTGGGCAGTTCGGTCAGGCGCAGCTGGATTTCAGCGTTGTCGGCAAGAAGCAGTTTGGCCGAGTCTTGGTCGGGATTCTGTCGCCAGCGCTGGAAATGGGAACTCAGTTGTCTGGAGATTTCCTGCAGTGACCCGGGGGGCGATGGCAGGTTGAGCAAACGCAGCGCGGCTTCATTGGCCATGCTGATCTGCTGTTTTCGATCGGTGATAATGATGCCGGACTGCAGGTGCTGGATGATATAGCGGTTCAGTTCCTCGAGCTTGCGGATGGTCTGCTGTCTCTGGTTCGCCAGCTTCTCGGTAATTTCTGCGCGCCCGGCGAGAATATGGGAAAGCAGGGCGATGGCCAGAAAGGAGCCGCCCAGCATGCCCGAGGCGCTGAAAGCATTGGCTTCGAAGACATGGGTTTGCGCGGTGTACAGCTGTTCGGCAAGCACTGCCAGGGCCGCCAGGGCGGCAAACAGCATGGCGCAGCGTCCGCCGATCAGCAGGCCATTGGCAGCCGTGGTAATGATCAGGACCCCCCCCCCATGCCGCTGGTTACCCCGCCACAGGCATGCATCAGATCTGCGTTTGTGCATGGAAAGCGTAGTCGAACAGGCGCAGAAAGATAACAATGCCGGAAATGATGGCCAGTCCCAGATAGGTCAGGCTGAGGGTGAGA
>JANEMG010000110.1 GCA_024511045.1 Gammaproteobacteria bacterium
CCTCCAGTTCATTGCCAACCTCCCGGACATCCAGCAATTCGGCATCCAGCTTCAACACCTCGGTGTCATTGAGGTCATCCGACGCCTCGACCTGGCGCTGGATTTCCTCGAACACCTTGTCCGTGGTCAGGCCGCGGATTTCTGCCAGATCCCTGCTGCCCCAGGCCTGCTGCAATTGCCGGAAGGCCGCTTTCGCTCCCGTCAGGAAAGACTCGGGATCGAAACCTGCCGGCAGGGCTCGTTGGGAGAATTCGGCATCCTCGCTTCCCGAAAAACCCGCCTGCGGCTGTTTTTTATTCCTGCCGAACAGGACATCGGTATCGAAACCGGCCGGATCATCCTGCAAACCGTTCCGGTTCTGGTCCAGTCCATAGCTGCGATAATCCTGCCCGGCGTCGTCATGGCCCGACCTGCCGTACACGGGCTGGCTGGCCGGGGCCCTGCCGGCAAAAAGCCTGTACAGCAGATAGGCCAGGCCGCCGAAAATCAATATATCCATGAAATTGATGCCTTCGAAGGCCCCGCCAAAAAACAACGCGCCCAGCAGGCCGCCCAGGGCCAACCCACCCAGCATGCCCATCAAGCCGCCGCGCCGGCTCATTGCCTGCCGGGCCGCCTGGTTGTGCTGGTAGGCCTTTTGCTGGCTGGCGGAGCGGGCCGGCATGGTGGAACGCCGGTAGGGACTGCTGTAGGCCCGCTTGCCGCCAAAGGAGCGGGCGCCGCCGAAGCGTTTCGCCTCGGCATCGGATATGCCGGCAAACACCAGCCCCAGGCTGATGAAAAGGGTGAGAATAATAGTGCTGGTCTTGTTCATGGTCGGTATCGAATGAATTTAGCGTGTGGCTGACGAAAGGAAAGCCGCATGATGACCGGCGCGATGACTCGGCCAGCGATGCGGCACCGCAGCGGCATCAATCGCGGCGACATTTTTCACTTTAACATTTTTCGGGGCCATTTATCATTTTTCAACGGCCTGGCTATTGTGGAAACCCTGCAAATGACTTAGAATTTTTGGATTATGAACAGCCTGCCGCGCAATTTTTTTATCCTGCTCCTGGTGCTGCTGCAATTCCTCGCCCCACTGGTACATGCCCATTCCGGTCTGCAAGACCATGTGCTGGGCTTTCATGTGCCCGGCCTGGAATTCATCGGCAGCGAGCATGACACCAGCACTGTTCAGGCCGATGACCTTTTTCATTCCCATTCCGGGATCATCGTCGATATCGGCTCCGGCATCAAGCAGCAATGCGGCATCCAGGAAATATCACCCGATGTTCTGATTCTCACTGAAGCCCCGCCGTCGACCCCGACAGCTGTCGACAGAAACGGTAATTTTTCAGCGCCTGACAATCCGCCGGGCTTGCCGCCGCTCCACCTTCCAAACACCCCCAGAGCACCTCCTGCAGCGTAACCACCCTGGCTTGCCTCAAGCCGATCAAAGTTCATTATTGACGTGCAGAGCACGAAACTCTGCAGCATTTCATTGATTCTGGCAGCCAACCTGCCACAGCAGCGGCCCGATCCGCAATCTGGAGCTATCATGCACGCTATGCACCTGGCCTTATGGTCTGTTTCCATCTGGCTGCTTCTCGCCACGCCTGGTCTGGCGGAGGAGCAGCAGATCGTAGCGCATTTCGATCCGATCACCGTCGACCCGCAATTGACACTGCCCGGGGTCATCGACCTGACCCTGGAAAAATATCCCGAAGGCGCCCTGCTGCCGGCCCTGCAGCAGGAGGCGGAAGCCCTGCAGCGGCGCGGCGACAGCTGGCTGGCAGGGGCCTTGAACGCGGTGTTTTTCTATCGCAACAGCTGGGCGAAGGATGCCGTCAACACCGGCGCGCCGGAGTTTGAAGGCGCCATTGAAGTGCCATTATGGAACTGGGGACAAAGAGCCGCCGGTCAACAAGTTGCCGAGAATGCCGCAAAGGCCAGCAAACTGCAGGCCAAGGTTCTCAAGCTGCAGGTCGCCGGCCTGGTGCGCAAAGCCCTGTGGGATTTGCGGCTGGAAAGCAAGCGCCACGAACTGGCCAGGCGTGTCTACGAAATCGAGAAAAAGCTGACTGCTACGGTGCGGCGCAGAGTCGAGAGCGGCGACCTGCCGCGTACCGACCTGCTGCTGGCGGAAAGCGAACTATTGGTGGCGCAGACCGCATTGGTGCATGCCGAGGCGGAAGAAATGCACGCCCGCAAGCATTATTCCATTCTCACGCAAATGCAGCGCCTGCCGGCCGATTTCGAAGAACAACAGAGCGCCATCAGCATCATCGACGACCAGCATCCGCTGCTGAACGCCATGAATGCGGCGATTGCCAGAAAAAAAGCCGAACTGCAGTGGGTGAAAGCCGCCGGTTCGGGCCAGACCACCGTCGGTGTGGGCGTCAATTCACAGATAGGCAGCAACCCCGAAGTCGCTGCCGAAACAGTCACCCTGGAAATCAATATGCCCTTCGGCGGAGGCGCCCACCTGGCGCCGGAAATCGCCGACGCCAATCTGCAGCTGACCGAGGTGTTCGCACAGCGCAACCGCCTCTACCGTCGCCTGCTCACCGATCTGCACGAAGCGGAGCATGCCCTGGAAATCGACCATGCTGAACTGGCCATTGCCCTGCAGCGACAGAAAATTGCTAGGGAATACCTGAAAATAGGCCGGATCAGCTTCGCCGCGGGGGAGACCGACTTGCTGGATTTCCTGAAGATGCAGTCCCGCAGCTTTGCCGCCATCGAGGAGGCCACCGAACGCCGCATCATCCTGCAGCGCGATATCGCCTTGTACAACCAGGCCGCCGGAGTCCTGCCATGAACGTCATAACGAAAATTTGTTTATTTTACGCGCTCTGGTCCCTAGCGAGCCTTGCGCTTGCCGAAGACAGCGTCGCCATCACGCCGCAGCAGCTGCAGAATCTGGGCATCACACTGGGGAAGATCCACACCACCGGCGACATTCCCCAGGCTTCCGTGCCGGCAACGGTGGTCGTGCCGCCGGACCGGGAATTCATTGTCGGCAGCACCCAGCCGGGCCTGGTCAGCCTGTTGCATGCAGCCGTCGGGGAAACGCTGGTGCAGGGGCAGCCGCTGGCCAGGATCAAGAGTCCCGCCTTTATCGCCCTGCAGAAGCAATTTCTCGACGCGCATAAACAGCACAGTTATTACCGTTCAGTCTATCAGCGCGACAAACGACTCTGGGAGCAGGGCATCATTGCCGAAAGGCGCTGGCTGGATACCCGCAGACAGTACAGCGAGGCAGTCAATGCGGAAAATGAAGGCCGTCAGCTGCTGGCAATCGCCGGCATGTCCGACAAAGCTGTCGAACGACTGCGGCGCAGCGGCAGTTTGCAACCTGAATTGTTGATTCAGTCTCCGGTCAGTGGCGTGGTTCTGGAGCGTATGACCGTTGCCGGCGCCCAGATATCGGCACCGTCTCCATTATACCGGATTGCCAGTCTGGAGCAATTATGGCTGGAAATGCATGTTCCCCAGGAGCGCATCGATGCCATCCAGCCAGGCGACCGGGTATCGATCGATAACGGCAGCATCACGGCAACCATCACCCTGCTGGGGAAAAATGTCAATGTCGAGACCCAGTCGGTTCTGGTTCGGGCGGTCATCGATGCCGAGCAGCCGCCGCTCCGGGTCGGACAGACGGTCGACAGCACGATTTTGCACAGCACCGATCAGCGATTGTTCAAACTGCCCCTTGCAGCCATCGCCAGGCATGAAGGTCAGGCCTATGTTTTCCTCCGAACCCCACAGGGCTTCCTGGTCAAGCCCGTGCAGGTGATCGTCGATGAAGCGGCCCATGCCATCGTTTCCGGCGACCTAGACGCCAGCCGGGAGGTCTTTGCGATTGACGGTGCCGTGGCGTTGAAAGCCATCTGGCTGGGCCTTGGCGAAGAAGAGGGTGAGGAATGATGGCCGGCTTGATTCATTTCGCCCTGACGCAGCGCATTTTGATACTGCTGCTGGTGTCCCTGCTCTGCGGCGGGGGCTGGTACGCCTTCCGCGACCTGCCCATCGACGCTTTCCCCGATGTCTCTCCCACGCAGGTCAAGATCATCGTCAAGGCACCGGGCATGACCCCGGAGGAAGTCGAAGCGCGCATCACCATACCGATCGAACTGGAATTGCTGGGCATTCCCAGGCAGACCATGCTGCGCTCCATCGCCAAATACGCACTCACCGACATCACCATCGATTTTGCCGAAGGCACCGATATCTACTGGGCGAGGCAGCAGATTGCCGAAAGGCTGAATACCGTCTGGGGGGATTTGCCGCAGGGCATAACAGGCGGCATTGCCCCCATGACCACCCCGCTGGGGGAAATGTTCATGTTCACCATCGAAGGCGGCGACCTCACCCTGATGCAGCGCCGCAGCCTGCTGGACTGGGTGATAAGGCCGGCATTGCGCACGGTGCCCGGGGTGGCCGATGTCAATGCCCTGGGCGGGCTGGTCAAGACCTTCCAGGTCATTCCGGACAATTCCGGCATGGCGGCCAGAAACATCGCCATGCAGCAGCTGATCACGGCCTTGCGGCGCAACAACCGCAACGACGGCGCCGGCCGCATCGATGAAGGCGAGGAGGCCTTGCTGGTCCGGGCCGAGGGCAGGATCAAGAATCTGCAGGACATACGCGCCATCGTGGTGGCCAATATCGATGGCGTCCCTGTACGAGTCGGCGATATCGCCAGGGTCGAGATCGGCTCCCTGACCCGCTATGGCGCGGTCAGCCAGAATGGCCAGGGCGAAGCGGTGGAGGGGCTGGTGCTGAGTCTACGCGGCGCCAACGCCCGCCGCACCGTGGAAGACATCGAAAAAAAGCTTGCGGAAATCAGCGCAGGGTTTCCGCCCGGCGTCTCGGTCAGCGTTTTCTACAACCGCGGCAACCTGGTGAGCATGGCCATCGATACCGTCGCCGGCGCATTGCTGGGCGCCATCCTGCTGGTGATCATCACACTCATTCTTTTTCTCGGCAACCTGCGGGCAGCGCTGACCGTGGCGCTGGTATTGCCGCTGGCGGCATTTTTCACCTTCATCATGATGCGCTTCACCGGCATGACCGCGAACCTGATGAGTCTGGGAGGGCTGGCCATTGCCATCGGCATGCTGGTGGATTCCGGCGTGGTGGTGGTGGAAAACGTCATCACGCATCTCGCGCAGGAGGAAAAGGTCCGACGCCTGCCGCATCTGCACATCATTTATCGCGCCGCCCGGGAGGTCGCCGTGCCGGTAGCCTCCGGCACGCTGATCATCATCATCGTGTTTCTTCCGCTGCTGACCCTGCATGGCCTGGAAGGCAAACTGTTCACGCCGGTGGCCCTGACCATCGTCTTTGCCCTGGCCGGCGCCCTGTTGCTGTCGCTGACCGTGATTCCGGTACTGGCTTCGTTTTTCCTGCGCCAGGTCTCTCCGCAGGAACCCTGGCTTTCCCGGCAGGCGCACAGGATTTACCAGCCGCTACTGGCCTGGTGCCTGGCAAACAGCAAAAAGCTGTTCACAGCCGCCGGACTGCTGCTGGCAGTCACGGTGATCATATTTCTGCAGATCGGCAGCACCTTCATGCCCACGCTGGATGAAGGCGATATCATCGTGCAGCTGGAAAAGCTGCCTTCCATTTCCCTGGAAAAATCGGTCGATCTGGACATACAGGTGCAGAAAAACATCCTGGCCAGGGTTCCCGAGGTGACCCGCATCGTCGCCCGGGTGGGTTCCGATGAAATCGGGCTGGACCCCATGAGCCTCAATGATACCGACGTGTTCATGGTGTTGAAGCCGAAACGGCAATGGCGCATGGACAGCAAGGAAGAACTGATCGATGCCATTCGCCGGGCCATGGCGGAGACCCCCGGCATCGCCTTTGGCTTTACCCAGCCGATACAGATGCGCGTCTCGGAAATGCTGACCGGCGTACGCGGCGACGTGGCGGTCAAGTTGTTTGGCGAGGATTTGGACGTGCTGAACCGGAAGGCCAGGGAAATTGCCGAAGTCTTGAAGGGGGTCGACGGCGCAACCGATGTCTTCGCCAAACAGAACGAGGGCATGCAGTTCCTGCAGTTGAGCATCGACCGGCTTGCCACAGGACGGCTGGGCCTGGACGGAGACAGCCTGGAAACCCTGCTACGGGCACAGATCGAAGGTCTGAACCTGGGTATCGTTCAGGAAGGCATCAGGCGCACGCCACTGACCATCCGTGGTTTCAGCAGCGCTGCCGATATTGCCAGCCTGCGCATACCCTTGCTCGACGGCGGCCAGGTGGCATTGTCCACGTTGGCCAGGCTGGAAAAAGTGGAGGGAGTGGTCAGCGTGGCACGGGAAAAGGGACAGCGCTTCACGGTGATCCGCAGCAATGTCCAGGGACGTGACCTGGTGGGCTTCGTCGAGGATGCGCGCCGCGCCGTCGGCGATCGCGTGACACTCCCCCCGGGCTACCATGTACAATGGGGCGGGCAGTTCGAAAACCAGCAGCGCGCCGCAGCCACGTTGCAACTGGTGATACCAATAGCCATCGGCCTGATCTTTCTGCTGCTGTTCGCCACCTTCCATTCCGCGCGCCAGGCCGTGCTGGTATTGTCCAACATACCGCTGGCGATGATCGGCGGCGTGTTCGCCCTGTGGCTGTCCGGCGAATACCTGTCGGTGCCAGCCTCGGTGGGTTTCATCACGCTGCTGGGCATTGCCGTACTCAACGGCGTGGTCATGGTCAGTTATTTCAATCAGCTGCGCGCCACCGGCATGGCCATGGACAAAACCGTATCGATCGGTTCTGCGCGTCGCCTGCGGCCGGTACTGATGACCGCCAGCAGCACCGCATTCGGCCTGATTCCCCTGCTGTTCGCCACCGGGCCCGGCTCGGAGATCCAACGCCCCCTGGCCATCGTGGTCATCGGCGGGCTGGTATCTGCAACCTTTCTGACCTTGATCCTGCTACCCATACTCTATCAATTGTTCGGTGAAGCCCGGGAGGTGCGGCCATGAACGGACAGGAATATCTGGTGACCCTGAACGTCCCTCCCAGCCTGGAAGAGGACATCGTCGACTGCCTGCTGACCTTTGAATCAGAGGATGGCTTCAGCTCCCTGCTGGTCAACACCCACGACCATCGCAACCTCAACCTGTCGCTGTCCGAACAGGTCAGCGGATGGCAGAAGCAGATCCGTTTCCAGATGTATATCCCCGAGCGGCAGCTGCCCAAACTGGTGGAAAAACTGCGCCAGGACTTCAGCGGCTCGGGCATACGCTACTGGGTGCTGCCGGTCATCGACAGCGGTTATATTTGAACTGCGGGGCAATCGCGGCTCGTAGCCGCGATTGCCCAGTTTTTCAA
>JANEMG010000111.1 GCA_024511045.1 Gammaproteobacteria bacterium
TGCAGCTCATAGACGGCAGCGCCCATGCCCAGCACATCTTCAAGACCGGACATGGCGAGGAGCTCAGGAAAATCATCGTGGATTTTCTGCTGGATAAATAATCAACAGTGAATGTAGGCCGGTCTTTGACAAACTGCATTTGAAAAGCAGACCACAGCGAAAGACCGGTCATTCCTCCAGCCCCATGAAGCGAGGCAATCGTCGGCATATCACCCCGCCACATCATTCCGCCTGAACGTTGCCATGCCGGACAGTACAGCAGGAGATCATCGTCTTGTTACGAATCGCCAGACTGAACAAAAGCAAGTTTGCGCCGGTAGCCGGTGACCCGGAGCAGCTCCTTTCCGCCCATGGCCGTTTGACGGCGCTGATCAAACGGCACCTGTCGCCGGTAACCGCATCGCTTCTCGCCAAACCGGTCATATTGCCAGACAGCGACGACATCGAGTGGTACTCCGATCTGCAAGGCCAGCCGCAGCCATTGAACAGCCTGCCGGAAAAGGAACAGCAGCAGGCCCGGCAGCTACTCGACGATCGCCTGACCTCCCTGGCCAACCTGGCCGGGGAACTGCCCAAACTCGATCCCGAGGCCGGCGAACTGCAGGACTTGCTGCGCAACGCCCTGTATTTCCCAGGCAATGAAGCCGTCTATATAGTCAATGGCCAACCGGTCATCACCTTCTGGGGGTTCAGGAGCATCGATGTACCGGCCTACAGTCCGCTGGCCAATATCGCACCGGCACATTCCGCAACAGCCGCCGCAGCACCCGCCTCGTCAGAACTGAACTCCCATCCCAGGTCTACCCGACTGCTGCCATGGCTGGGCGGATTGATGCTGTTGACATTGCTTGGTTTGCTGCTGTGGTTCTGGCTGGCAGAGCAGAATATTCACTGGCAGGCCTACAATCCCTTCGTGGAAAAACCGGATCACTACCAGTTGCTGCTGGATGAAATCACCGCGGCCGGCGAAGACTGTCTGCTATTGCAGCGCATCTACCAGGAGAACCAGTTCCTGCAAACGCCGGAGGAAAAGTTTGTCCTGCTGAAACAGCAGTTGCAGGCACGTCTGGAAGTTTGCGCCGCCCATGAAAAATTGCTGACCCAAATCCGGGCGGCAAACGGTGATTGCGACCTGCTGCAGCAGATTCTGTCAGAAAACCTGTTCCTGCGGCAGCCGACGGGCAGTTTCGTCGCCATCAAGAAGGATCTGGAAAAGGAAATCAGACGCTGCAGGGATTTCCTTCTGCTGCAGAAACAAATCCAGGAAGCCCGCAACGACTGTCCCCTTTTGCAAAAAATACAGATGGAAAATCCCTACCTGCAGCACCCCGAAGGGAAATTTGCCGCATTGGCGCAGGAGCTGCAGAAGCTACTGGAATTGTGCAGCGGCATTCAGGCGCTGCAGGAAAAAATCGACAATGCGAGGAACGACTGCCCTGCCCTGAAAAAACTGCACAAGGATCTGGAATCCCTGCAGCTGCCTGAGGATAAACACGCCGCCTTTGCCAGGCAGCTCGACGCAATACGACAGGACTGCGAGGTCAGCCGGCTGCGAGAGAAAATCGAAAAGGCCGGCGCCGATTGCCAGGAACTGAAGAAAATTGCTTCGGAAAGCTCCTATCTGAAAAATCCCGAAGGGGAATTCGTGGCTTTGAAAAAGCAGCTGCAGAAGCGGTTGAAACCCTGCCGGGTCAAAAAAACCGCCAAACGGACCAAGCCATGCCCCGGCGAACGGCCACCCGAACTGGCGCCGGATGTGGCGATCGTATTCGATGCCTCCCTGAGCATGTCGCAGTCCATGTCCGGCAGACCGAGAATCAGGCACAGAAGACCTTTCGATTTCGGCTTCAACCCCTATCTGAACGAAGCACTGCGGCAGTTGAGCAAAATGCAGGACTTGCAGGGTTCTCAATCCAATACAAGAATGAAGGCGGCCAAAATCGCCGTTTCCAAAGTGGTCAAAAACATCCCTTCGGATGTCAACATCGGCCTGGTGCAGCTGCGGGACTGCCCCAGGGCCCAGCGGGTGGGCTTTTTCCCGCCCAGTAAAGACGCCAGCTGCTCAGCCATATCAACAGGCTGCAGCCTACCGGTGGAACGCCATTGGCCGACGGACTGTACAAGGCAGGACAAATGGTCGATGGCGTCAACAAACCAGCGACCATCATCGTCATTTCCGACGGTGAAGAAAGCTGCAAGTCCAATCCCTGCGCCATCGCCAGAAACCTGGCCCGAGCCAAGCAGCAGCTGACCATCAATGTCGTCGACATCATGGGGTCAGGAGCCGGCAACTGCATCGCCAGGGCGACCAGAAAAGGCCGAGTCTACACGGCAAAAAATGTCCAGGACCTGATCACCATGACGCAAAGCGCCGCCAGTTCGGTGATCGTCCCGGAGCACTGCCGGAGAAAGTGAGAACCGCAAATGCTATGGAGCGGATCACGCTGCTTCCCGCGCTTCGCCGACAAAGGCATTCCTGCCGATTTGATCGACGATGCTGGAGTACAACGCCTGATCAACGGGATCATCCGCGCCCGCTGAATTTTGGCCGGTCAACGAGCCGATTCCGGAAAACAGATCATTGAAACTCTGTCGTGGTTCGGCCAAGGCCTGCAATACCGATTCTGCATCCGCCAGCATAGTTTTCGCCCTGCTCAGGAAATCCCCGGCCTGAGCCAACAGATCAGGCTGCACATTTTGCTGCGGTACAGAAGTCTGCTGATAGGCAGCGACTGCCTGAACCGATTTCTGCATGCTCAGATCCATGGAAAAACCGGCGATCTGCTGATCGTTGAAACCCAGCTTCAGGGCATGCTTCAATGCCGCCTTGCCGTTGCCATGAAAAAACGCATTGCTCACCTTGTGCATTTTTTTCATCAGCTTTTGCAAAGACTTCTGTTCATCCCGGTTCAGATTGCCTTCGATGGAAATGGAGAAGCCGCTGTTTTCGCTGTCACTTTCCTGAAAAGCTTGCATACTGGAATCGCCCTGCTGCACCTGCAATGCGGACCGGCTGCTGCTGGACGACTGGCTGAAGCTGATGGTCACGACATCCCCTTCCCGGGTTTTCACCTGTATCTCCGCTGACCGGCTTTGCTGCATGGCAAGGCTCTGAAAAGCCATTGTGCTATCGATACGGGAGTCGACGGCAGAATCATCCTGTGTACTCGGCGTGTTCTGCGATGCCAGATCGTCCAGCCCCTGCATGGTCAGATCCTGGATTTTGTCCACATCCCCGGCGATTTTTCCCTGCAAAGCCCCCACCCCCTGCAGAACATCCCTGGCTTCCGAAAAACCTTTTTCCAGCCCCTCCCGAACTTCGGAAAAAAACCGGCCGACATCGGATTCCGGCTGCGCCTGCCTGAAGCGTCCGAATGCCGCCTGTACGGAGGACATGATCCTCTCGGCAATTTTCTCCGGCGTAAAATCGGACTCTGCCAGCCCCCGCAAATCAATGCCTTCCGTCTTTAAAACCTTCTCCAGCCTGCTGAGCACCTCCGCCCCGACCACTTTTAGCGGTGCCATATCGATTTCCGATCCGGAGCGCTGAACCTGTTCTTCCTGCTCCCTGATATGCACCTGAAAATGCGGCTTGACGAAACCCTGCAGATTGAATTTCGGAAAGGAAAATGAAGGACCGATGGATTGCAAAAACATACCAACACCATTTGGATAAGACAACATCGATATTGTGATCGGCATCACAACCTGAAACTTTAGGAAAATTTCAACCAGACAAAAAAATCGAAACCCGGCAATGCTAAAAGTGACAAAAATACTCCAGATTACGCATGCCTCCCAGCCCTGCTGAAACTGCAAAATTATTGTCATCCCGACGTAAGGAGGGATCGTGAAGGACATGTGATAGCAAAGGCGGTAAAGATTTCTCCCGGTGGTGCAGCAAAACCAACATTCAGGCTGACATCGAGGCTGATTTGTTGGGTTTCGCACCTCGAGCAAAAGCTACAGTAACTACTCTGGCTCCTATGGGTAGTCTGTTCCGGAAGACGCCGTGAATACATCCCTGTAGGCTTGACTTTGGCATCCCTGCCAAAGACACTTCCTCCACAGAGCACCCATAGGGGGCCTCTTTCACTATGGGTGGTGGTTACAAGCCGCAATAAACCGCCAACAAGCCATAACGAAAATTGCTGCTCGAACCATGACTATTGCACCCCGCGAAAAAATAATTTATTATTCTGATCAGCGCGGATTTGATACAGCTTGCCAGCGCTCTATAAATTGGCTAAAGAGGGCGCATGACCTGCTTTAGCAAAAGCTGAGCGGGTTTTTTTATGCCCAGCGTTCACCGTCGAGTTAAACAACAACTTGCAGGGCGGTCAATAAATACTGCTAAAGCGTTGATTGCCAAAGGCTTCGTGTCGATCACGCTGTTTCTTGCCGAAGCCGATGGAGACCATAATGCTCAAAGACTACCTTTTCACTTCCGAATCCGTTTCGGAAGGCCACCCTGACAAAATTGCCGACCAGATCTCCGACGCCGTTCTGGACGCCTTCCTGGAAAAAGACCCCACTGCCCACGTGGCCTGCGAAACCTATGTTTCATCAGGCCTGATCGTCGTGGGCGGTGAATTCAGGACCCGCGTCTCCGGCCTGTTTGAAAGGATCGAAGCCTCGGTCCCGACCCTGGTCAGGACTGTTTTCAGGGAAATCGGCTATGATGATGACAGCTTGGGCTTTTCCCTGGAAAACTGCCGGATCATCACCGCCTTCAACAGCCAGTCCGAAAATATCGCCATCGGCGTCGATGCTACGCACGACCGGGATCAGGGCGCAGGAGACCAGGGACTGATGTTCGGCTACGCCAGCAATGAAACCGATGTCCTGATGCCGGCGCCCATCACCTATGCGCACCGGCTGGTAAAACGCCAGGCCGAAGCGCGAAAAAACAAATCGCTGCCCTGGCTGCGCCCCGATGCCAAGAGCCAGATCATCTTCCGCTACCAGAACAACAGGCCTGTCGCCATCGATGCCGTCGTGCTATCGACGCAGCATGATCCGGAACTGTCGGCAAAAGAGATACACGACGGCGTAATGGAAGAAATCATTCTGCCGACGCTTCCTGCGCACTGGCTGCATGCCGCTACAAAATATTTCATCAACCCGACCGGCCGGTTCGTCATCGGCGGACCCCATGGCGATGTCGGCCTGACCGGCCGCAAGATCATCGTCGATACCTATGGCGGCATGGCGCGCCACGGCGGCGGCGGCTTTTCCGGGAAAGACCCGTCGAAAGTGGACCGTTCCGCCGCCTACATGGGCCGCCATGTGGCCAAGAACATCGTCGCCGCGGGACTGGCTGAACGCTGCGAAATCCAGATATCCTATGCTATCGGCGTTGCGGAGCCCACATCCATCAGCATCGATACCTTCGGCACCGGTACGCTGGCGGAAGAACAATTGATCCGGCTGGTCCGGGAACACTTCGACCTCAAGCCGAAAGGATTGATTCAAGCACTGGACCTGCTGCGGCCGATCTATCGAAGCACCGCCGTCTATGGCCATTTCGGCAGAACGGAAAGCACCTTCAGCTGGGAAAATACAGATACGGATTTCTACCATGCAACCCGGTAGCTTCTCGTAAAGAAGTCCGCGAGTAGTGGATCTACAGGCAGCAGGATAAGCGCATCCGGGAAAATGGCTGACTGCTCTTTTTTGACGTCAGCAGAAGAGAATTTCAAACGTCGCCTGGATGGAGCTTGTGGAATCCGTGCCAGCGGTAACAGCGCTCGTCAAGCAATATGATCGCGGTGAAAAAATGCTAGAATCAGGGCGAACAACAATCAACCAATGAGGAAAATGCAATAACGTGGATACCCCGATCTATCTCGATTATGCCGCCACCACACCGATGGCGCCTGAAGCGGTCGAAGCGATGCTGCCCTGTTTGACCGATGCCGGCGTCTTCGCCAATCCGTCTTCAAACCAGCATAGTTTCGGAGCAGATGCGGCATCGGCCATGGAAAAGGCACGCTCCCAAATAGCAGCAGTATTCCAGGGAGGCAGCAAAGACTTCATTTCACTTCCGGCGCCACGGAAGCCAACAATCTGGCCATCAAAGGCACTGCGCTCACCCGACAAAATGCCCGCAGACATATCATCACCTCGGCCATCGAGCATAAATCCGTCCTGGCGACATGCAAACACCTGGAAACCCAAGGGATCGGGGTCACTTACATCCGGCCTGACAGCAAGGGCATGCTTGCAGTGGATGAGGTCATCAATGCCGTAACCGACGAAACCATCCTGGTCTCGATCATGCATGTCAACAACGAGACCGGCGTCATCCAACCGGTTGCAGAAATTGCCCGGGCCCTGGAAGACAAGGATCTGCTGTTCCACGTCGATGCCGCGCAAAGCGCCGGGAAAATGGCCATCGATCTGAACCTGACACCCATCGATCTGCTGTCCCTTTCCGCGCACAAATTCCATGGCCCCAAGGGCGTCGGCTGCCTCTACATCCGCAATCGAAGCAAGAACCGACTGACACCGCTATTGCATGGCGGTGGACAGGAATTCGGCCTGCGCCCCGGCACATCACCGACCCACCAGATTGTCGGCATGGCTTCCGCCTTGCAATTGGCCCAACAGAATATGACCCGGGATGCCGAACATTGCCAACGACTGAAACGGTCGCTGCTGGATGTTTTGATGCCGCTCGGCGGAATCACTCTGAATGGCGAACAATCGGAGACATTGCCGAATATCGTCAACCTCGGTTTCGATCAGGTCAGCGCCGATTCACTGCTGATTACATTGCGCGACAACGTGGCGATCGCCTCGGGCTCCGCCTGCAATAGCGGTGCCGTGGAAGCATCCCACGTATTGAGAGCGATGGGCATCGAAGGCGACAGACTCTATGGCGCCGTCAGGATCAGCTTCGGCCGTTATACTACGGAAACTGAAATCCGCACGGCCGGCCATCGCATTGCCGAACAAGTGCTGCGCCTGAGAGAACTCGCCTCGGCATGACTGACACCCCGGCATGATCGGCAAAAAAGTCCTCGACAACGTTTACTGGCATAGCAGTCTGACCCCGGCACAAAGCGCAGAAATTCAGGGGCAGATCGGCCGGGCGGAAAAACTGGCCGGTGTACAGGCGGAAAGCGATTACAATGTCATCAAATATGCCATCGACGGCCCAAGCGTGTCGCTACCTCGTGATAGATTTTGGGACATCCAAGTCTCCAAAATCGACTCGCCAACGCGACAACCATTATTGCCCCGGCCGTCCTGCGTCCGTGCCGCTTCGCCACACCTTC
>JANEMG010000112.1 GCA_024511045.1 Gammaproteobacteria bacterium
CTGATGTGCCGGACATCCTCACCCTTGACCATGTAGATCACATATTCACAGATGTTGCAGGCATGGTCGCCGATCCTCTCCAGCGCCCTGACCGCCCACAGCACGTTGATGGTGCGTTTGATGTTGCGTGGGTCTTCCATCATCTGGCTGATCAGCTGCCGGATGATGCTGATGTATTCCCGGTTGACGTTTTCATCCTGTTCGGTGATGTACACCACCTGATCGACATTCATACGGGCGAAAGAATCCAGCGCCCCGTGCAGCATGTCCCTGACCAGATCCGCCAGATGCTTCAGTTTATAATAATCCTCACGACTGCCGCCTTCAATATCTTCCAGATGGATCGCCGAACGGGCGATGCGCTCCGCCTGATCGCCTATGCGCTCCAGCTCGGTGATGGATTTGATCACCGCAATCAGGAGCCGCAGATCGAAGGCTGCCGGCTGCCTTCTTGCCAGGATCTGCAGGCATTCCCTGTCGATTTCCTTTTCCAGTACATCGATCTGCCTGTCCTGCTGAATCACCTGCTCCGCCAATTCCATATTCCCGGTCATGAAGGCGCGCACCGCGCTTTCCATCTGCTGTTCGGCCAGCCCACCCATAATCAGCACCTTGTTGCGGATGTCTTCCAGTTCCTGGTTGAACTGCCGGGAAATATGATGGCCTATTTTATTGTTTTCCATTTTGTACTCCTTCGTTTGGCTTGATCAGCCTCAACCATAGCGTCCGGTGATATAGTCTTCGGTCTGCTTTTTCCCCGGGTTGGTGAACAGGTCGCTGGTGGCGCCGAATTCGATCAGCTCGCCCATATACAGGAAAGCGGTATAGTCGGAGACCCGCGCCGCCTGCTGCATGTTGTGGGTGACGATGACGATGGTGTATTTTTCCTTCAATTCGTAGATCAGTTCCTCGATCTTCAGCGTGGAAATCGGGTCCAAGGCCGATGCCGGCTCATCCAGCAGCAGTACTTCCGGCTCGATGGCAATGGCGCGGGCGATCACCAGACGCTGCTGCTGTCCGCCGGACAGGCCCAGGGCATTGTCGTTCAGGCGATCCTTAACTTCATCCCACAGCGCCGCGCCGCGCAGCGCGCTCTCCACCGTTTCATCCAGGGTGCGGCGATCATTGATGCCCTGGATGCGCAGGCCATAGGCGACATTCTCATAAATCGATTTCGGAAAGGGATTCGGCTTCTGGAACACCATCCCCACCCGCCGGCGCAGATCGGCGACATTGACCGACGGGTGGTAGATGTTATTGCCATCCAGGAGAACCTGTCCCTGTATTTTCACGCTGTCCACCAGGTCATTCATGCGGTTGATACAGCGTAGCAGGGTCGATTTGCCGCAACCGCTGGGCCCGATATAGGCGATGACACGCTGCTTCGGCATCTGCATGGTGACGCCGAACAGGGCCTGCTTTTCACCATAGAACAGATTCAGATCCTCGACGCGGATGCAAATCTCTTCGTCCTGCAGCGTTTTATCCTCCTTTGCCGCGGAGAGCGATGCGCTATCGACGCCATGCGTACGATGCCGGCTTACCGCTTCCTGCGGACTTGTCTCTACTGTTTCCTGGACAGGCAATGCATGCGGCTGCTCCTGACTGCCGATTGGGTTGGTATTCATCATTTAATTCTCCAGTGACCGATATTTTTCCCGCAGCCGGTTCCTGATGGAAATCGCCGCCAGATTCAGGCCGATAATGACCGCCACCAGCAACAGGGATGTTGCATAGACCAGAGGCCTGGCAGCCTCCACGTTGGGGCTTTGAAATCCGACGTCGTAGATATGAAAGCCCAGGTGCATGAATTTTCTGTCCAGATGCAGAAACGGAAAATTCCCGTCCACCGGCAGGGTCGGCGCCAGCTTCACGACGCCCACCAGCATCAACGGCGCCACCTCGCCGGCGGCGCGGGCTACGGCCAGGATCAGGCCAGTCATCATCGCCGGACTGGCCATGGGCAGCACAGTGCGCCAGAGCGTTTCCAGCTTGGTGGCCCCCAATGCCAGGCTGCCCTCGCGAATGGACTTCGGAATGCGCGACAGGCCCTCTTCGGTGGAGACGATGACCACCGGCAGGGTCAGCAGGGCCAGCGTGATCGATGCCCACAGCAGACCCGGCGTACCAAAGGTCGGGGAAGGAAGGGCCTCGGGAAAGAACAGATGGTCTATGTTGCCGCCCAGGATATAGACGAAGAATCCCAGGCCGAACACCCCATAGACAATGGATGGTACACCCGCCAGGTTGTTCACGGCAATCCGAATCAGCCGGGTGACGAAACCCTGCTTCGCGTATTCACGCAGATAGACAGCGGCAATGACACCGAAGGGCGTGACGATCACCGACATGATCAGGACCATCATCACGGTGCCGAAGATGGCCGGAAAAACCCCTCCCTCGGTATTCGCTTCACGCGGATCGGTGCTCAGAAACTCCCAACCCTTGCCGAGATAATGGGCAATTTTGTCCAGCAGCGTCATGGCATTGGGTTGATAGATTCTGACCACCTTCGTCAGAGGAATCTCCAGTTCCCGCCCCCCTGCCGCCTTTGCCAGCAGGCTGTCCCTGTTGATCTGCGAGTACAGATCGACCAGCTCCGTCTGCAGCTCTGCATACTGTTTTTCGTAGGCCTTTTTTTCCATGGCCAGTTGCTGCTCAGTGTCGGAATTCCATTGCTCTTCCAGCTGCAGGCGTTTCTTTTTCAGGCGTAGTTTTTCCAGGTCATAGTTGATGGCGCCGATCTGCTTTTTTTCCAGATCCTCGATCTGCTCAACGATGCGCAATACCCGCTCCAACCGCTGCTGCGCCTCGGGCCAGGCCTGAGGACCACTGGCGACCACCTTGCCCTGCTCCTTGACTGCCGCCAGATAGCCATAGAAATTACCCCATTCCCGGCGCTCGACGACCATGATCTCCCGGGGATAATCCTGTTGCAGGATGTTTTTTGCCAGCACCCAGCGGAAATCCATGCCGGTGAGGTCGCGGTTGCCGGTCTTGATCAGATACTGGAGCAGCGTATCACCAGCGTCGCTGAATTGGTAGCCGGCATCCCGGGCACGCTGGGCGGACATTGCTTCGGTATCGGAAATCTCACCGATAATGGTCTGCTGCTGGCCGTTTTGTTCCTGGTACGCCAGCTCGACCACCGCGGCAGGCCAGAAATGGCCAAGACCACGCACCGCGATCATGGCCAGCAGCCCGAAAACCAGTATCAGGCTGGTGCTGACCGCCGCGGCATTCAGCCATATCCAGGGGGAACCACTTTTAAACCATTCGCGTATCATAGGGAACTGTATTTGTTGCGCAGGCGCTGGCGAATCAGCTCCGCCAGCGTATTGAAAACGAAGGTGAACAGGAACAGCACCAGGGCGGCCAGAAACAATATCCGGTAATGCGTACTGTCGACTTCCGATTCCGGCATTTCCACGGCAATATTGGCCGACTGGGTACGCATTCCCTGGAAAATGCTCAAATCCATGACCGGGGTGTTGCCGGTGGCCATCAGCACGATCATGGTCTCCCCGACGGCGCGACCGAAGCCAATCATCACCGCGGAAAAAATCCCCGGACTGGCGGTCAGCAGCACCACCCGGATCATGGTCTGCCAGGGCGTCGCGCCCAATGCCAGCGACCCCACGGTCAAGTGCCTGGGAACACTGAATATGGCATCCTCGGTAATGGAGAAAATGGTCGGAATCACCGCGAAACCCATTGCCAGACCGCCCACCAGGGCATTGCGCTGGTCGTAGCCGATTCCCCATTCGCGCTGGAACCACAGGCGCAGGTCGCCCTGGAAAAACAGTTCCTCCAGTCCCGGACTGATGAAAAAGGCCAGCCAGCCGCTGAGCATCACCACCGGAATCAGCAATGCCGCATCCCAGCCCTCGGGAAAGAAATACTGAATGCGTTTGGGCAGCTGCTGCCAGCAAAAGGCGAACACCATCACGCCGACGGGGATGACCAGCAACATGGCAAAGATGCTGGCCAGATTTTCTTCGACAAAGGGCGCCAGCCACAGACCGGCCAGGAAGCCCAGAATCACCGTCGGCAGGGCCTCCATGATCTCGATGCTGGGCTTGACCAGTAGACGCATGCGCGGCGCCATGAAATAGGCCGTGTAGATGGCCCCCATGATGGCCAGTGGTATGGCCACCAGCATGGCATAGAAGGCGGCCTTCAGGGTGCCGAACAGCAGCGGCGTCAGGCTGAACTTCGGCTCGAAGTCGTTGCTCGCCGACGAAGACTGCCAGATATACGCCGGTCTGGGGTAGCTTTCATACCAGACTTCTCCCCAGATCGACTGCAGGGATACCTCGGGATGCTCATTTTCCACCCGCCAATAGTGCATTTTATCGGCACTGTCCAGCACCACGAAGGCATTGGCGCGCGGTGACAGGGCCACCGCAACCGGACGGGATGAGCCGACCCGCTTCTCGATCAGCATGCGCTCCGCCGTGGTATGGTAGATGCCGACGACGCCGGCGGCATCGACGGTCAAGAACCCCTTGCGGCGCTGTTCACTCCGGATGGCGAGAATTTTGTGCCCCGATACCTTGAAAACGCGTATGCGCTGCATCGTGAAGCGATTCTGCGCATCCCGGACCAGGGTCCATTGACTCACCAGGCCGCTGGAGTCGCCGATCAGCAGGGACAGGTCGCCGTTGAGAAACACCATGCTGCTGACCTCGGTACCGACGGGCAGTACATCGACCAGTTTTTCCTTGAATCTGCCCGGCTCGCTGCCGCTGACATCGACATAGCGCAGTTCACCGTTCCTGCTGGCCAGATAGAGCATTCTCTGCTCCTTGTCCAGCAGCATGAAATCCGTGTCTTCCTCCGTGCGCCTGATTGTCATATGGGTCACTTCCAGTTCCGGCTCGTCGCCGAACAGCGACTCCTCCCTGCTGAAACGGGTCAGCAGCAGGCGCTTGTCGGAAGTCTTGGCGACCAGCGTCGCCTGGTCTTCATCGACCTGCACGGCCAAATGCTGCAGTGCGCTGCCGGCCTCATCGACGACCAGCGGCGTCTTGCCCAAGGGATATTCCAGATAGGGGGTGATCAGCCTGACATCACCGGGATAGGTGACCCGATAGCGGTGTCTGACGATCAGGGCGCGACCATCGGCCAGTCCGTAGGCAACCACGCCCTTTGCCGGCTGGCCCTGGGCAAAGCTGGTGATGGCGACACCACCCGGTATCCCGACCGGCTCAGCACTGAGCGTTTCACCGTTTTTCACCCGGAAAAATATCGCCCGACCCTGATCGGAAAACCGGACAGCCACTTCGTTCTGCTCTTCCATGGCCAGCAGCAGGGTCTTTCCCTGGCCTGCTTCCGGCAGCGCATATTCCGCCACGGCATCGGCATGGGCCGAGAGAAACAGCGGGTAGACGACATACACCAGATAGAGGAAGATCAGCACCAGCGCAACGATCACCGCCAAGCCGCCAAAAGCGATGCCATAGCGGGCCAGTTTGTCCTTCAGCAGTCGCCAGCGCTGATAGTAGGGCTTGACCGATGCCACTGCAGATGTCGTTGTATTGTTGTTTGTGTTCTCAGACATCCGGGTATTCTACGAAGACAATATGACAATTATGTGACAATTTGGCCTTGCCATCGTCGGACAAAAGACGCAAGAAAGGCAAAGCCCCGCACGGCAGCCGCAACCGGCCTGCCATACAGCGCTTTGCCCGACCGGAGGCTGATGGCAGATGGCTGTTACTGGATCGCGGCCAACGCCTTTTCCACGACTTTGGCCGGCAACGGAATGTAGCCGTCCTTGATGACCACTTGCTGCCCGGACTGGGAAAGCACCATTTTCAGGAATTCCCGCTCCAGCGGCGCCAGCGGCTGATTGGGGTGCTTGTTGACGTACACATACAGGAAGCGGGCCAGGGGATATTTTCCCGATACGGCATTTTCCGGCGTGGCTTCGACGAACGCACCGTCAGCCTTCCTGGCCAGGGGCACGGCGCGCACACCCGATGTCTTGTAACCGATGCCGGAATAGCCGATGCCGTTGATCGATGACGTGATCGACTGCACGACCGAGGCGGAACCCGGCTGTTCATTGACGTTGTTTTTGAAATCCCCCTTGCACAGCGCTTTTTTCTTGAAGTAGCCATAGGTACCCGATACCGAGTTGCGGCCATACAGCTGAATGCTGCGTTCCTTCCAGTCGCCCTCCAGCCCCAGCTGCCCCCAGGTCGTTATATCGGTCTGGTAGCCGCATTTGCGGGTCGAAGAGAACACCGCATCCACCTGCGGAATGGTCATGCCCTCGATGGGATTGTCCTTGTTGACGAATACCGCCAGGGCATCGATAGCGACCGGTATGGCCGTGGGCTTGTAGCCGTATTTTCTTTCAAAAGCATCGCGCTCCTTGTCTTTCATCTTCCGGCTCATGGGCCCGAGGCTGGCGGTGGCTTCGGTCAGTGCCGGGGGAGCCGTCGAGGAACCCGCAGCCTGGATCTGGATATTGACATTGGGATAGACGCGCTTGAATTCTTCCGCCCACAACGTCATCAGATTGGCCAGGGTATCGGAACCGACGCTGGACAGATTGCCGGATACACCGCTGGCTTTTTCATAGGTCGGTACGCCCGGATCGACGCTTTGCACGGCAGCGGCTGCACCGCTGAACAACAGACTGGCAACAATGCCCGTGACCAGTAAAGACCCGGCCTTTAAACTCGCTTTCATTGGCAATACTCTCTTGGTTGTCATTAAGTGTGAAAACTGCCCAGCAGGGAACCGGCCATAAACGGCAGGCGTTGCGCCCCCGGACTGAAGGCACCAAGATTAATTGTTTTTTGTGACAATTTGATGACAGGCGCAAGGCTTCGTAGCGAACACCTGGAATGTGAAAGAGAAGTGGTTTTTCTGATGCAGCCGCGCAGGGCATCGTTGTGGACAGGCACCCTGGATCTTTATTTTATTTTCAGCAAGGTCATGGTCTGTTGCTCGTCATCCAGGGTGAAACGGTACAGATTGAGCACATTCATGCCCAGCAATTTGACATTGCCGAGGCGATCATCCTCGACAAAAGCCGCCGCCACCTTGTCCACCACCTGATCGCCGATTTCCAGACTGGACAACTCGCCGAGCTGCGCCTTGACCATGCCGTTGGCGGTCTGCAACCTGCCCTCGGTCAAGGCATCCGCTGACCGCCATGGAGAGCGAAGCGAAGGCGGTTAGTCCCCGGTAGCGACCAGGGCCGCACTGTTTATCCGGCGTGCGATAGCGCAGAGGGAAAACAAAGTAGGCATACGAAAAGTCGC
>JANEMG010000438.1 GCA_024511045.1 Gammaproteobacteria bacterium
GCCCGGACACCGTCAAGGCCCGCCTGATGCGTTCGGCGCGCAAGATCGCAGGCGACCTGACCGCCACTGGCGCAGGCGTACTGGATATCGATGCCGCGATGAATGAAACCGGCATCATGACCACCGCCGCGCTGTCACCGACGATGCAGCGCTCCGAGGAGGGCGAAGTGATACTGGTGGAAGACACCGCAGTGCTGTGGGGCGACCAGGCCTGGGGAGCCGGCTATCTCTGGAGTGACGGCTACCTGTGGTCGGACGGCTACCTGTGGAGCGACGGCTATCTCTGGTCCGACGGCTACCTCTGGTCCGACGGCTACCTCTGGTCCGACGGCTATCTCTGGTCCGATGGCTATCTCTGGTCCGATGGCTATCTCTGGTCGGACGGCTACCTGTGGAGCAACGGCTACCTGTGGTCCGATACCATCTCCGGCACCACCGCCCTGTACGACGTGCAAAATGAAAGTACGACACTCAACGACGACTGACCCAACGCCAGGCAGGGATGCCTGACCCTGGATTGAACAACCATTAGAACGACCTCCTGGCACAGATAATTTCCTTGAATCCCCCCTCCTCTGCTCAGAGAAGGAAGGGCAATGAACAACCGGATATTGCTGTGCGGACATGATCGATGGAGAGGACAATGACTGATACGACAGACAACGACCTGGATACAATTTGTTCTGAATCCGCCCGGAAAAACAATGTTCATCTGCGGCTCGTCAAAAATGCGGCCGACAAGGATGCAAGGGACAGGCAAGGGGACTCTGTACAGCGAACTGGCGGCCGGCAAAACAACGCTCCGTCGACAACGGATGCCTTCGTTATCCTGCGTCTGCACGATTTCGATATACTGGAGGAAACCTTTGGTCATGCTGTCGCCAGGGAACTCAACCGCCTGGTCTGTGAACGTCTGCGCGGCTGTCTGCGTGCCGTGGATGTCCTGGAAAGGATCAGCGCCAATGAATTCGCCCTGATGCTTGCCGATATCGGTTCGCAAAAACAACTCGAGACCCTGGTGGCGCGCATTGTGGAACGATGCTCTGGCGAATATGTCTGTGCGGATCTCAGACTCGATATTCGCGTGACCGCGGGTGTTTCCATCGTGCCGCAATATTCCAGCCTCTTTGAAGAACAGCTGCGCTATGCCCGGATCGCCCTGCGCAAAACTGGAGAAAACTTCCATTCATCGGTGCAATTTTTTACCCCGGACCTACTGCACGACCTGCAGGATCGCGCCGCTATGCTGTTCGAACTGCGACAGGCGTTGAAACAGCGGCGCTTTGTCCTGCACTATCAACCCCAGTATCGGGTGGATAGCAAGGAAACGATCGCCGTGGAATCGCTGCTGAGACTGCAGACCCACGATGGTGAGCTGGTGTTCCCCGATCGTTTCATCGACCTGGCCGAAGAAAGCGGATTGATGCTGCCCATTGGCCACTGGGTCATACAGGAAGCCTGTCGGCAGTTCCGGGAATGGCAGGACAACGGCTGCGCGCTGCAGCATATCGCCGTCAATGTTTCGACCAAACAGCTTATCGACAACAGCCTGATCGAAATCGTCGACGCGGCGGTACAGGATGCCGGCATCGATTACTGCAACCTGGAACTGGAAATCACCGAACAGAGCCTGATCAGCCAAATCAGCATGGCCAAGGACGTTTTGCACGAACTCAGCGCAAAGGGCGTGCGCATTGCCCTGGATGATTTCGGCACCGGCTATTCATCGCTTGCCTACCTGGCCCAGCTGCCGCTGAATGTATTGAAGATCGACCGTTCCTTTCTACAGCAGCTGGATCATGACAAACGCTCGGCGGGACTGATCAGGTCCGTTTTCTATATCGCCAGAGAACTGGACCTGGAAGTGCTTGCCGAAGGCGTGGAAAACCAGTCTCAACAGCTGTTCATTCAATCGGCCAGCTGCCACATGGGACAGGGTTACGGTTATTGCAGGCCACAGACGGCAGAAAACATGACCAGCATGCTGCTGCAGCCGGCAATACCGGCTTGCATGTAATGACCAGGATTTGTTCCGTTGCTTGAAACGTCAAAAAACCCCTGTCATCAATACTTCAGCTGAAGTTTCCCAATTTTTTGGAGAATGAATATTAGAGCCGACTAATATGGCGGATAAATTAGTGCTTGGTAATATTC
>JANEMG010000113.1 GCA_024511045.1 Gammaproteobacteria bacterium
GTATAGAACAAGCTCTAACGGGCAGTATGAACAAAATAGCAACTTTATTTCACCCGAAAATATACGGTGGAACAATGTTGCTTACTCTAAACTCTAGGATGGGAGCTAACTAAGCATTAAATCAAGCAGGTGTCAATAACGATGTTTGTGGTTGCACGCTGGCTTTGCTATAGGATTGCCGAGTACCGTTGCCAGCATAGTAGTTGACTATAATGCTGGGTTATGTATAGTTAAAGGGATTTTGTTTTTTATGTGAGGTTATTTCGTGCGATTAACTACCAAAGGCCGCTATGCAGTGACGGCCATGCTGGATTTGGCTTTTCACAGTCAAAAAAAGCCGGTGACACTGACTGACATTGCAACGCGGCAAACCATTTCCCTGTCCTATCTGGAACAGCTTTTTGCGCGTCTGCGCCGTGCCGGCATCGTGACCGGTGTTCGGGGGCCTGGCGGCGGCTACAAGTTGAGCCGCGCCGCCAGGGACATCAACATTGCCGAAATCATTGCCGCGGTGGACGAACAGCTGGATTCCACCAAATGCGGTGGTGAGGCGAACTGTCAGAACAACAAGGCCTGTTTGACCCATGATCTGTGGATGGGGCTCAGTGCGCAGATCCGGGATTATCTGTCCGGCATCAGTCTTGGCGAACTGCTGGAAAGAGATCCGGTACAGCAAGTGGCGGAGCGGCAGACCAAGGACGCCGCACATGTCATTGAAATGCAAGGGAAGGATAAGCGCAGCGCAGCATAAGAAACTTTCCGCGTCTGAATGCTGAAAATTCATCCCGCGGGGAATGACAGACCATGATCTACCTCGATCATAATGCCACCACGCCCGTCGATGAGCGCGTGCTGGAGGCGATGCTGCCATACCTTGCCACTTTCTATGGCAATCCTTCGGCGCTCTATCGCGCCGGCAGAGCCGTGCGCACCGCCATCGATACGGCCAGGTCCCAAGTTGCGGCATTGGCCGGCTGTCAGCCTGACGAGGTCATTTTCACCAGCGGCGGCACCGAAGCAAACAATCTCGCGGTCAAGGGTTTTGCCGGCCATGCCGGCACCTGCCGTCTTGCCGTTTCGGCCGTGGAGCATCCTTCCGTCATGCAGCCCGTCCGGACTCTGGAGCGGCAGGGCTGCCCTCTGCAAATACTCGATGTCGATGCCCAGGGGCGTGTCGAATCAAGCAGGCTGGAGCGGCATTGCGCGGCCGGTCTGGATCTGGTTTCGGTGATGCTGGCCAACAATGAGACGGGCGTTCTTCAGGATGTTGCCGGTCTGGCGGAAATCTGCCGGCAAAACCGGGTCACGATGCATACCGATGCCGTGCCAGCAGTGGGCAAGATCCCGGTGGATTTTGCCGGTCTCGGCGCACAGATGATGACGCTGTCCAGCCATAAGATCTACGGTCCGAAAGGTGCCGGTGCACTAATCGTCAGCAGGGACGTCGAGCTTCTGCCCATGCTGGAAGGCGGTTCGCAGGAACGGGCCTTGCGCGCCGGCACGGAAAATGTCGCGGCGATAATCGGCTTTGGCCGTGCGGCGGAAATCGCTGTTGCCGAACTGCGGCAGCGCAGGGAACGGATGCTGCGTTTGACACGGCGGCTGCAAGCGGGATTGCTGGAAATTCCCGGGATTGTGGTTTTTTCCCGGGATGCCGAGCGGCTGCCCAATACCCTGCAATTCGGCTCTTCCGGACGGGATGGGGAAATGCTGCTGATGCAGCTGGACCAGCGGGGTTTCGCGGTTTCCAGCGGCTCGGCCTGCGCCAGCGGCGGAGGCCGGCCCAGCCCCGTGCTGATGGCCATGGGCGTGAATGAATCTCTGGCCAGGAGCGCTCTGCGCATCAGTCTGGGGGCGGCAAATACCGATGCGCAGGTGGATGAATTTCTCAGGACCTTGAAATCCCTTCTGGACTCCCCCAGATAGACTCCTACCGGCATCAACCAAAAATTAGCTGTTCAATGGCTTGAGCCATTGTCAGTTTCAGAAAACAGCCGAAGTTGTTTTGCAGCGCATGGTCATACTGGCAGTGCAGCTGTTGAACATTAAAAAAATCGATAACGTACAAGTGAGTGAAAATATGTCAGTTACAGTCACCGAAAACGCTGCCCGGCAGATTGCCCGGCAACTGCAGAAAAGAGGCAAAGGACTGGGTTTGAAGCTGGGCGTGAAGAAATCGGGCTGTTCCGGGTATGCCTACACCCTGGCCTATGCCGATGAACTGCATGATGACGATACCGTGTTCGAGCAGCATGGCGTGAAAGTCGTCGTCAAGGAAAAGGATTTGCAGTTCCTGGAAGGCATCGAACTGGACTACCGCAAGGAAGGCATCAACGAGGCCTTTCGCTTCAACAACCCCAATGTCACCGGAACCTGCGGCTGCGGCGAGAGTTTTTCCGTCTGATACCGCACCGGTTTTCGGATTCTATAATCCACCCAACAACATGAATGAACAGGGGAAACAGGTGCTGCATCAGCGCCTGGAGTCATTCCGGCCGTCCTGGCGTGGAAGTACCATCATGCATACCGAAGCGGCCATGGCGCAGCAGCACGGTGGGCAGAAACAACAGGTTCAACAGTGTCGATGAGGCCAGTCCGCCGATGATGATGGCCGCCATGGGGCCCATGATCTCCCGGCCGGGATTGTCGCTGTCGAAGGCGATCGGCAGCATGGCCAGGGCCGTGACCAGGGCGGTCATCAGAATCGACGGCAGGCGCTCCTGAGCGCCCTGGATGAGCGTTTCCAGACACCACGGTCTGCCCTCTTTTTCCGTCAGGTGCCGGTAATGGGCGATCAGCATGATGCTGTTGCGCACCGTGATGCCGAACAGGGTGATGAAGCCGACCACGCTGCCTACCGACAATGTCGCGCCGGTGATCAGGATGGCGATGACGCCGCCGGCCAGCGAGAAGGGCAGGTTGACCAGGCTGATGACCAGGCTGCGCAGACTGCCCAGGGCGATATAGATCAGCAGCAGCACACCGGCGCCGGCCAGCAGGGAATGCAGGACCAGGTCTTCACGGGCCTTGCCCTGTTTCACTGCCGCGCCGGTGAATTCCGGATAGGTATTGGCATCGAAAGGGATCTTTTCCAGCACCGTCTGTTGCAGCTCCCTGACGAATGAATCCAGGTCCCTTCCCCGCACGTTGCAGGTGATGGTCTGCAGACGCCGGGCACCGCGATGCAGAAGATTGTAGCGGCTGGCCGTTTGATGGATTTCGGCAACCTGGTCCAGCCTGACCAGTTTGCCGTCGTCGCTGCGCAGCGACAGCTGGCCGAGCAGTTCCGGGTTGCTGCGCAGTTCCGGGGCGAGAGTCACGGCAATCGCGTAGATGCGGCTGCCCTGGTAGTCTTTGCCCACCGTCTGCGTGGCGTAGGCCGCCTTGACCATGTTGATCACCTGCTCGGCGTGAATGCCCCGGAACAGCAGTTGTTCCGGCTGCAGTTCGATCTCCAGCTGCGGCGTTGCCGGCGACGAACGCAGCTGAACATCGGTGGCGCCCGGAATGTCCCGCATGATGGCGGCAATGGCCTGGGCCTTGGCGTCGATACTGTCCAGGTCGTTGCCGTAGATATTCACCACCACCGGGGACGTGTAGCCGGAGATGGTTTCATCGATGCGTTCGGTGAGGAAGGTATTGGCTTCGTAGCGGATTCCCGGGAAGTCATCGAGTATGCCGCGCAGGGCATCCAGAACCTGCTGCTGCCTGGCGCCGGACATGGGCTCCAGGCGCACTTCATATTCGCTGTAATGACTGCCGTAGACATCGGCTCCCCGCTCCGCCCGCCCGGCCCACTGCGAGACCGACTGCACCCCTGGAATTTCCTGAAAGAGCGCCGTCAGACGGCTGCCGGTACGCAGGGATTCCTGCAGCGACGTACCGGGGATGCTGGCGGTGTGCACGATATAGTGGCCTTCCCGCAGCAGCGGCAGAAATTTGCTGCCCAGGCTGCTCAGGATCAGGACGCAGAGCAGTAGCACGATCACGCTGCCGGCGATGACCGGGGCGGCATGCCCGGCGATCTTTTCCAGAAAGGCGCGATACACCGGCTTGCAGGCCTTGATCAGCGGCGGCTCCCCGGCGGCGCCTGGGCTCTTGCCCAGCAGCGCATAGCACAGTGCCGGCGTCACGGTCAGCGCCACCAGCAGCGACATCAGGATCGCCAGAATATAGGAGAAGCCCAACGGTGCGAACAGTCGGCCGGTAACGCCGGACAGCGTCAGCAGCGGGACGAACACCAGGCTGACGATGAAGCTGGCATAGACCACCGAACTGCGCACTTCCATGGATGCCCGGTAGACGACCTCCGCGGCAGGCAGGGGATGGCTGGCGTGACGGTTTTCGCGCAGACGGCGAAAGATGTTCTCGGTATCGATAATGGCATCGTCGACGACTTCACCGAGGGCAATGGCCAGGCCGCCCAGCACCATGATGTTCAGGTTGACCCCGGATTCCAGCAGCACGATGGCCGCGCTGATCAATGACAGCGGAATGGCCAGCGCGGAGATGAAGGCGGTGCGGAAGTCGTACAGGAACAGATACAGCACCAGCACCACCAGAACGCCGCCGATCAGCAAATGGCTGGCCAGGTTTTCGATGGAGGTTTCGATATAGTCAGCGGGGCGGAACAGATGCGCATGAAACTGGATGCCCTGTTTTTCAAAAATGCCGGCAAATTCCTGCAGCGCCTGTTCGGTGGCTCGGGATACGGAAAGCGTGTTGGCGCCGTATTGACCGATGACCATCATGACGATGCCGGGTTTGCCCATGATCTGTGCGGCGCCGATGGGTGGTTTGGCGGCGTAGCGGATGTCCGCGACATCGCCGAGGGTCAGATGTCTGCCCCGCTGGCTTTTTATCAGGACTTGGCGGAATTGTTCAGGCGTTTTGGGTTGGCCGGTGATCTGCAGTGTGAAACGTTGATTGGTATTTTCCAGAAAGCCGCCACCCTGGATCTCGAGAGCCCGGTTGGCCGCGGCGATGACTTCCTGAACCGAGATGTTGAAGCGCAGTAGCTGCGCCGGGTGGAGCTGAATCTGCAGCTGCATGACTTCGCCGCCGAAAATGTTGATATCGGCAACCCCGGGGACGGCCAGCAGGCGCGGGGCAATGGTCGAGTCCACCAGGCTGCGCAGCTGCATCAGGCTGGTCCGGTCGGAGCGCAGGCCCAGTGTCAATACCGTTGCCGAGGAAGAGGACAAGGGTACCGCTGCCGGTGTGCCGACCCCTTTGGGCAGGCGTTCGTTCAGGCTTGCCAGACGTTCGCTGAGCAACTGGCGATTGCGATAAATGTCCGTGTCATCGGTAAACACCGCCGTGACAATGGAAAGTCCCTGGATGGATTCGGAACGGACGGTCTGCAGCCCGATCAGACCACTGATCGCCGTCTCGATCTGCCGGCTGACCAGGATTTCCACCTGCTCGGCGGAATAGCCCGGGGATTCGGTCTGGATGACCACCTGCTTCGGGGCGAATTCGGGAAAGATGTCCAGGCCGGCATTGGCCAGCCGGTAGCCGCCATAGGCCAGCAGCAATAGCGCCAGAACCAGAACCGCCGCAAAATGGCGGATGGAGGAACGGATCAATGCCGCTAGCATGGCAGGCCGTCAATCATCGTCTTCGTCGGGAATCTGCCCGCGAAATTCTTCCGCAAGCAGCAGCTGGGCGCCGGCAATGACCAGCCTGTCGCCGGCGCTGATGCCGGATGGGACAAAGTAGCCCTGCTCATGGGTTATAAGCCGGGGTATGGCGCGGCGGACAAAGGTTGCGTCGTCGAGCTGCAGGTAGACGAAAGTCTGGCCGAGATGCCTGACCACTGCCGACGGCGGGATGATGACGCCGGCCAGCGGTGGCTCCGGTGATGTGATCCAGGCGCTGATGTGCATAGGGGGCTGCAATAAGGGACTGTCGGCCAGAAAGAAATAACTTCTGCCCTGGGTCAGCGCATCGCTGCGCGGGGATGATGCGAGATAGTCGGCCGGTACTGCCTGGCTGCGTTTTCCCGTCGGGGAGACGCTGATTCTGGGAGCGCCGGAGGGGTTTGTCTGTTCCGCTGACAGCGTAATCGAAAGCAGCCTGTGCTGCTGCCCGAGCAGTTCCCTGAACAGTTTGGAGTCGGGGTCGGTGGCATGGCCGGTTAGCGTTTCACCCCAGTGCAGCAGCAGCGTCTGCTCGATGCCTTGCAGCCGGTAATTGGCGGCATCGAGCCGGGCCTGATCGTTTTGCCATTGCATTTTCTGCTGCAGATATTTTTTCTGCGCAGCGGCCTTCGATCGGTAGAGATTACGCAGCCGGGCCAGATGTTGTGCGGAGAGGCGCAGTGCTGCCCGCGCACTGCGCTGTTCAGCCAAAGCGCTGAAATAGTGATTGCGCAGTTTCAGCAGCGGCAGGATATCGAGCACCTCACCATAGGCACCCGTTTTCGGGCGATAATTTGCCGGTTTCAGCAGCAGCGTGCGGATGCCGGCCCGGTTTTGGGCCTGGCTGTCGATGGTCAACCGGGTCTGCGCAGGGAAAATTTCGGCTGCAGGGGAGGAATCCACTGCTGCGGTTATCTCCGCCAGCGCTGCTGAATCGTGCATGCCCAGCAGCAGGAGCGACAACAGCAGGACCGGGCAGGCATTTTCCAGACGAGCCAAACAGGTCCTGTCTGCAAATCGCATGAATGTCTGGCGAGAAAGGGGGGACAGGTCATTTTGGGCAGATTCAACAGCCATGATCATTGTTCTGAATGCGCGATTGCAGTCTCTATAAGCAGGAAGGTTGCGCGGCTGATCCGGTCAGTCTCTGGCAACGCATTCCCGGCTCGGGTTCGCGGCCGGCATGGCAGGCGCGTGCAAACCAGCCGCAGGATTCGTGTATTGTACGGAAAATAAAAAAAGCGGCGGCAATTATCGCCGTTGCAGCGCAAAATTATTGGGCTGCCGGTTTCAGACAGTGAATTTTACAAAAAACTGAGAATAAGGTTGTGTTTTTTATCGGCTCCATTAGAATCAGCAGTCATTCAGGGTCAACAATTCCTTTGACCAACGTGTTCTGCTTCTGGTCTTCAGGAAAGCGGCAGTTTTTTCCTTTCTGTACCCGTATAAGATGCCTGGGCAGGATGGACAGGCTGCCGGTGCGGGAAGCTGTTTTTATTTGCTGGTGATGGGTTTACAAGCAACTGAAAATTTTTGGGTTTTTACAGATATTTACCTGATTGCCCACAGGCTTCAGCCAATTCAATAGTGATTGCCGTGTTCGATCGAGGCCAAGTCTTCACCTGTCTCTTAT
>JANEMG010000439.1 GCA_024511045.1 Gammaproteobacteria bacterium
CCGGCATTGTTTCCGGCGCCACAGAAAACAGCCAGGGAATCTGCTTCCGGCCAGTGCTGCTGCAGCTTCTGAAAAGCCGCGAGACCAGCCCGGCTCATCAACTGGAAACCCGGGATGCCGCACTGCTCGATGGCGATGCTGTCCAGCTCCCGAACCTGTTCGGCGCGGTACAATTCTATTGGCAGTGTGTTCATGGTATCGTTGACAATCATTGATCAGACACCCTATTATCCTGCAATCCAGGCCACGCCGCTATCTTATCGCACCGCCCACCCTGCATGACTGTCCTCACCTCTGCTGCCGTCCCCGGTAATCAGCGAAAACAACCAGCCAATCCGCGCTGCGCTAAGTGTCATGAAAAATGATGTTGCAGCTGATGCCTTGGAACTTGCAGAGAAGATCAAACACTGGGGCAGGGAACTGGGCTTCCAGCGGGTCGGCATCACCGACACCGACCTGGCTGCCGCGGAACAGCAATTGCAGGACTGGCTGAGGAGAGGCTATCATGGCGGCATGTCCTACATGCAGCGCCACGGCAGCAAGCGCAGCCGTCCAGCCGAATTACTGCCCGGCACCATCAGCGTGATTTCGGTACGCATGGATTATTTGCCGGAAGACCAGAATGAGATCCAGCAGGCCCTGGTAAATCCTCTGCAGGCCTTTGTTTCCCGTTATGCCTTGGGCCGGGACTATCACAAACTGATGCGCAGACGCCTGCAGCTGCTGGCCGACAGAATTCAGGACGAGACCGGCCCCTTCGGCTACCGGGCATTCGTCGACAGCGCCCCGGTCATGGAAAAGGCACTGGCTGAAAAAGCCGGCCTGGGCTGGATCGGCAAACATTCCAACGTCATCGCCCGCCGGCATGGCTCGTGGTTTTTTCTGGGGGAAATCTACACCGACCTGCCCCTGCCGCGGGACCAGCCGGCCAGCAACCACTGCGGCTCATGCCGGGCCTGCCTGGACATCTGTCCGACCCGGGCCATCGTCGCGCCTTACCAGGTCGATGCCAGGCTTTGTGTTTCCTATCTGACCATCGAACTGCAGGGCGCCATCCCGCTCTCTTTGCGGCCGCTGCTCGGCAATCGCATCTATGGCTGCGACGACTGCCAGCTGGTCTGCCCCTGGAATCGTTTCGCGCACCTCACTGCGGAAAAGGACTTCAGCCCCCGCCGGAATCTCGACAGCAGCCAGCTGCTGGAAGTATTCGCCTGGACGGAACAGCAGTTTCTGGACTTTACCGCAGGCTCTGCAATCCGCCGCATCGGTCATCAGCGCTGGCTGCGCAATATCGCCGTGGCGCTGGGCAACGCCCCCGCCAGCACGGCAATCCGAACGGCATTGCTGAACCGCGCCGGGGACGTCTCCGAACTGGTCAGGGAGCATATTGCCTGGGCTTTGGCCAGACAGGAGAAAAAGCGGCGCTGAGTATCGGTTGCCGTCTTTTACCGGTAGGCGTACACTGCAGGTGACTGCGGAAAAACAATAACACTCATGCCATGCAGACCCTGAACGACAAATCCTGGGCCCTGATGCTGCTGCTTGCAATCCTCTCTGCCGCGCAGCTCTACGCCCAAGACCAGGCGGAAACGGCGCCAATCGTCAAAGCCGGCAGAGTCATCCAGTTGCAGCTCGACGGCGCCATTGGCCCGGCCAGCAGCGACTATATCGAACGCAGCCTGGACAGCGCCGCTGCCGCCGGCGATGTACAACTGATCCTGATCCGCATCGACACCCCCGGCGGCCTGGACAGCTCCATGCGCCAGATCATCAAGAAAATCATCGCCTCGCCAGTTCCCGTCGCCAGCTATGTCGCACCCAGCGGCGCCCGTGCCGCCAGCGCCGGCACCTACATCCTGTATGCCAGTCATATCGCCGCGATGGCCCCGGCCACCAACCTGGGCGCCGCGACGCCGGTGCAGCTGATCGGCCCCGATGCCCTGGGCAAGGACAAGAGCAGAGCAGACCAGGACAACGCAGCGCCGGAAAAGCGGGACCGCACCGAAGCATCAGAGAATCCCATGCCGCATAAAGTGCTCAACGATGCCGTCGCCTATATCCGGGGACTGGCGAACATGCGCGGCAGAAATGCCGACTGGGCTGAAAAGGCTGTTCGCGAGGCCGCCAGCCTGCCGGCCGAGGAAGC
>JANEMG010000114.1 GCA_024511045.1 Gammaproteobacteria bacterium
GCATTCTCCAGGGTCATGCGTATCGACACTTCCGGGTTTTGCCGCTGATAGGCATCGATGGCCGGCACCATGTGCCGGCCGCCGAAATCGATGGGCGCACTGATTTTCAACAATCCCCTCACCGTACTGCTCAGCTTCAGGGTCTGTTCTTCCAGTTCCAGAACATCCTCGAGAATCTGTTTGCTGCGCTGGTAATACTTGCTGCCGGCTTCCGTCAGACTGATTTTCCGCGTGGTACGGTTCAGCAGCGTGACGCCCAGTTTCTTTTCCAGATCGGCGATATATTTGCTGACCATCATTGCGGAAATATGCATCTCTTTGGCTACCGCCGTCAGGGTGCCCAGTTCCACGACGCGGCAGAAAACAGCCATGCTGTTGAATTTATCCATTGGCCATCACCTTTATAAACTCATGGTTTATATTCCTTAAATAATATCGCCTGTTTAAACCCGCCGCAATATCCAGTAGACTTTCACTTCAGGAGATAGCTTGCAACCGATTGTTCTTTTCTTTGCCTGTCTGGCAAGGAAAGGCCAATCGGTTTTTTTGTTTCCGGAATCACCTTCCCTCACTAGTTAGCGTCTATAAACACCCATCCATGGGGTGTTTATAGAAAGAAAACAGCTAATGCGATTGGCTGTTTTCTTCATTATCAATGGCTTGGAGGCCATTGATTATGCCGGCACTTCCCTGTGCCGGATTAGTTCCCGTCATTTATAGACGGGAACTCACCGGTCTTTACGCAAGGCCAGTGCCGCCTGATACAGGTCCTTTTTACGCGCCCCGGTAATCTCCGCTGCCAGTGCCGCCGCAGTCCTGGTCGAACATTCCCTGAGCAGGATCGTCAGCAGCTTTTTCTGCTCTGCGCTGATGACCGCCTCGTTCTTCTCCGGCTGGGCCGCGGATACGATCACGACAAACTCCCCCCTGCGCATATTTTCGTCCTGACGCAGCAGGGTCAGCACGTTTTCCAGGCTGTCCTTGACGATTGTCTCATGCACCTTGGTCAATTCCCGGGCAATCACGATGCCACGCTGCACCGGCAGCACCTCGGCCAAGTCCTCGATGGCCGCCAGGATCCGGTGGCTGGATTCATAAAACACCCAAGTCAACCGCCAGTCCCGCCTTTCCTGAAAAAACGCCCTGCGCGCAGCACCGGTTCTGGGCAGAAAGCCCTCGAACAAGAACCGGCTGACCGGCAGGCCGGCAACCGACAGTGCGGCGATCAGCGCACACGCTCCCGGGACGGGCGATACTTCGATGCCGGCTTCCCTGGCCATTTTCACCAGCGGCATACCCGGGTCGCTGAGCAGCGGCGTGCCGGCATCGGAAACCAGGGCAATGGACAATCCCTGCCGCAGTTTCTCCAGCAGTGCGGCGGAAGCCTTCTGTTCATTGTACTGATGCAGGGAAAACAGTTTGTTGCTGATACCATAATGGCTCAGCAGCATCCTGACATGCCGGGTATCCTCGGCGGCGATAAGGTCGACCTGAGTCAGTACCGCTATGCCCCGCGCACTGAAATCAGCTAAATTACCTATTGGCGTAGCAACAACGTATAATTTACCAGAATTAGTGGACATTCAACCCTCTTGCCGGAGTAATCAGTTGATTTCAACGCATCGATCAATAATGAGCCGCCTTACCCTGTCCCTGCTTCTTTCCGCGCTCCTGCTGACGGCCGGCTGCCCCCGGAAATCCACAACCGTCAGACCCGACGCGAAAAATGCCGCCAAAGCCGAAAGACTGCTGCAGAGCGGCAAACCGAAACAGGCCGCCCAGGTCTATCGGCAGCTGGCAGATAAAAAATCCACACGGCAAAACCATTTCCGCCTGTTGACCGCCGAATCTCTTATCCAGTCCGGAAATATCGAGGACGCCAAAACCTATGCCGATCTTATCGATGCCCGGCAGCTTTCCCCGCAGCACCGCAACAAACTACACCTGGTCCATGCGCAGATCCATCTCGGTACCGGGGAAGCCGAACAGGCGCTGAAGCGCCTGTCACAGGTGTCGCCAGACCAGCTCGACCTGGAAGAGCAGATAACATATCATCAATCACTCGCCTTTGCCTATTCCCTTGCCGGCGAGCTGCTGCAAAGTGTACGGGAAAGAATTCTGCTGGACCGGCTGCTCGACGCCTCCCGACAACAGGACAATCATGCCGCGATTCTCGAGACCCTGAGCCTGCTCCCGGTAAAAACTCTGCAGCATATGCAGTCGCAATCCTCCGACCCTTTGACCGGATGGCTGTCCCTGGCGATTCTGCTCAAACAAAAAAACCTCTCCAGCGAGCAGTTCAATACCGGGCTGGAGCGCTGGCGACAGTCTTTCCCCAGCCATCCTGCCAGCGGCCCGTTCCTTGACAATTACCTGGCCAAGTCCCGTCATGCCTTCCAGCGGCCCGACGCCATCGCCATACTGCTGCCCGAATCCGGCCCCTATGCCCATGCCGCGAAGGCCATCCGGGAAGGCTTCATGGCGACCTACTATCACCAGCAGGACAGCACCTTCAAACCCAGCATCCGTTTCTATGACAGTGAATCCCAGCCTGCCGGCCTGCTTTATCGGCAGGCAGTCAGCGATGGTGCCGAACTGATCATCGGCCCACTGAACAAAAAAAACATCCAGGCCTTGCTGGAAACATCGCCCCTGACGGTACCAGTGCTGGCTCTGAACTACATCGACGGCCTGGCCCGGGATAACCTCTATCAATTCGGCCTCAGTCCCATCGATGATGTCCAGCAGGTAACGGCTAAGGCATCGCTCGACGGCCATCGCAGAGCCCTGCTGCTGATTCCGGACACCAGTCTCGGGCAGCGCATCGGCGCCTATTTCGAGGAATTCTGGCAGCAGCACGATGGCGTCATCCTGGAGCATCAGGTCTACGATCCGCAGCAGAGCGACTTCACGCAGCCGATCAAACGCCTGCTGAATCTGGATGAAAGTGAACGCCGCTACCGGAAAATCCGCCAACTGATTCCCGGCATCAAATTCGTCCCGCGGCGGCGGCACGACATTGATAGCATCTTTCTCAACGCCTCGCCCTACAAGGCGCGCCTGATCAACCCGCAGCTGCGTTTCTACCGGGCGCTGGACGTTCCGGTCTATGCAACGGCGCATGTCTATACCGGCCGTCCCCATCCGTCACTGGACATCGATCTGGATGGCATCCGCTTCTGTGATATTCCCTGGTTGTTCGATGAAACCTATCAGGGCCCATTGAGCCTCGCCGCCCTGCAAAAAATCTGGCGGCAGTTTCCCAACGTCTACTACCGACTGATCGCGCTGGGCATCGACGCCTACAACATCGTCCCGCACTTGGACAAACTGGACACCATTCAATATTCGGGCGCCACCGGCAATCTGCTTCTGACCCGGGAAAACCGCATCAAGCGCAATCTCGTCTGCGCCGGATTTTCCGGCGGCATACCGGTGATCAGCGGCTTCGTCGAGACTTTCACGCCATCCCCCGATGCCATTCCTGGCCCGGAAGTCCATGAAACCTACGAACCCGACAGTTTTCAGGACATTTAGGCGTGCTCGACAGACTCAAACCCCTGCATTTGCGGCGCGGCGTACAGGCGGAAAACCGGGCCGAAAAGTTTCTGGCCGGCAAGGGTCTTACGACCATTGCCCGAAATTACCGATGCAAATCAGGAGAAATCGATTTGATCATGGAGGACGGGGCCACCTTGGTCATGGTCGAAGTCAGATACCGGAAAAACGCCGCCTTCGGCAGTGCCTTGGAAAGCGTCACGCCACGCAAACAGGCCCGCATCATCGCTGTCGCCAGTCATTACCTTGTCAAGCACCCCATCGACCGGCCGGTACGTTTCGACGTCGTCGCTATTTCCGGCGACAATACCCTGAACTGGGTGCAGAACGCGTTTCAGACCACAGGTTGAAAATTTCGTGCGACAATAGTGGCTACCTGAAACCCGGGTACCAGCGCACCAGGCCGGGCAATTCGTAGACACCACTTTTACACAGACCAGACTGTATGAGCCTACAAGACAGAATCATCACCCATTTCACAGACAGCATCGAGACCAAACAGAATGCCATGGCGAGCCTCTGCGAGCTGATCGAATTCGCCGCGCAGAAAATCGTCCAGGCCCTGCTCAATGACAAAAAGATTCTCTCCTGCGGCAATGGCGGCTCGGCCGGTGATGCGCAGCATTTTGCCTCGGAGATGCTGAACCGTTTCGAACGGGAAAGACCGGCCCTTCCTGCCATTGCCATGACCACCGACACCTTCACGATCACATCGGTGGCCAATGACTACCACTATGACGAAATATTCTCCAAACAGCTTCGCGCCCTGGGTCAAAGCGGCGACATTCTGCTGGCCTACACCACCAGCGGTAATTCCGCCAATGTCGTGAAGGCCGTCACCACTGCCCATGACAAAGACATCGCCGTTATCGCCGTGACCGGCAAGGAAGGCGGTACGCTCTCGGCGATCCTCGGAGAGGAGGATATCGAACTGCGGGTGCCATCAAACTCGACGGCAAGAATCCAGGAAGTGCACCTGCTCATCACTCATTGTCTATGCGACCTGATCGATCATCAGCTTTTTGGAGGCTAAGTGATGAAACATCCCGGCACGACAATATTACTCATTGTCCTTCTGCTGCCCGGCTGCGGCGGCATCCTCGGCACCGGCGGCGCTGAAGTGACCGGCCTGTCGCTGCTGCACGACCGGCGCAGCAGTTCGGCAATCATGGCCGATGAGCGTATCGAAGTGGATGCCACGATGGAACTCAACTCCCATGACGACATCAGCGCGAAAGCGCATTTCAACATCACCTCCTACAATGGCATCGTTCTGGTGACCGGCGAGGCGCCAAACGAACGGCTGCGCAACAAAATCATTTCCATCGTGCGCATGATCGACGGCGTCCGCCTGGTGTACGACGAAATGGTCATCGCTCCGCCCAGCAGCTTCAGTTCCCGCAGCAACGATGCCTATATCACCACCAAGGTGAAAAACGCCCTGACAACAATCGACGATATCCCGGGCTTCGATGCCACGCGGGTCAAAATAATCACCGAAAATGGCGCCGTCTACCTGATGGGCCTGGTGCACAAACAGGAAGGTGATCGCGCCGGAGAGGCTGCCCGGCGCGTCAAAGGCGTCACCAAAGTGGTCAAGGTCTTTGAATACATCGACTGATTCGACCGCACTCCCTGAAACTTTTCTCCAGCGCCTCGCGGACATCTTTCCCGGCGAGGCGCTGCTGACCGATCCGGGAGATTGCTGGACCTATGGCTACGACAACAGCCGCCGCCATGCCCTGCCCCGCGCCGTGTTGTTCGCGACCCGCCATGAGCAGGTCGGCGCTGCCGTACAACTGTGCAATCACTTCCGCATTCCGCTCAGCGCACGGGGGCGCGGCACCGGCACCACCGGTGCAACAGTGCCGCTGCATAACGGTGTGGTGCTGTCTCTGGAGCGCATGACAAAAATACTTGTATATGCTCCGCAAGACCGGTACATCAGCGTCGAACCCGGCCTGACCAACCAAAACCTGCAGGAGCGCGTTCGAGGCGACGGCTTCTTCTGGCCTCCCGACCCGAGCAGCGCCGCTTTTCGCACGATCGGCGGCAATCTGGCCTGTAACGCGGCTGGCCCCAGGGCGGTGAAATACGGCACTCCCCGGGAAAATACGCTGGGGCTGCGCGCCGTGACCGGCGCCGGCCAGGAAATCAAAACCGGAGTCCGCACGTCCAAAGGCGTGGTTGGCTATGACCTGACCCGGCTGCTGCTGGGTTCGGAAGGCACCCTGGCCATCATCACCGCCGCCACGCTGAAACTGACGCCGCTGGCAGAAGCCACGACAACCCTGCGGGCAATCTATGCCTCCGTGGCGGATGCCGCGGCTGCCGTGGCTGCCATCATGGCCCAGCCATTAATACCCTGCGCCCTGGAATTCATCGATGGCAATGGCATCGCCCTGATGCGAAATCACTCCGCTATCGAACTGCCCGATCGGGCAAAGGCACTGCTGCTGATAGAGGTCGATGGCCCCAGACAATGTCTGGAACATGCCGCACGGCAAATTTCCAAAGCGGCCCGCAACAAAGGCCTGCTGGAAATAGCCGCAGCAAAAACGGCGGCCGAAGTGCAGACACTGTGGCAAACCCGCAAAGCACTGGCGCCAGCGCTGAGAAAAGCCGCCGCCAAAAGAATCAATGAAGACGTCGTCGTGCCCATCACCAACCTGCCGGCACTGATCGACGGCCTGCACCGACTGGAAAAAAAACATCACCTGCCGATCATCAATTTCGGTCACGGCGGCAATGGCAATCTGCATGTCAACCTGCTGCTGGTTTCCGACAGTCCGGAACAAAAAATCAGGGCGCAGCGCTGCCTGGACGATCTCTTCAACCTGGTTCTGCAGCTCGACGGCACACTCTCTGGCGAACACGGCATCGGCCTGGAAAAACGCGACTTCGTGGATCGGGAAATCGACCTGAACAGCCCTGACCTGATGCGCGGCATCAAGAATCAGTTCGACCCCAACGGCATACTCAACCCGGACAAGATGCTCCCGCCTGTCGATTAATCGCTGTACGAAGAGAAGAGTCGGGGTTCGACAAAAAGCAGCGCCAGCCGCTGCAGCCGACTGCCGGAAAATAATCTTCCTGATTATGCATGACCCCCAACTTTGCTGAAATCCTATAATTTTTGTCATCCCGACGATGGTGCAGCACCTGTTCTGCTATTGATGGCCAGAGTTTACTGGACCTAAAAAATGCAAACAAATTGACGGTTTTTCTATCCGCCCATTGCAAGCAGGTGCTGCATAAAGAGGGATCCTGAGCGTTGGCACATTGCCATGGCGACCAGGATTTCTCCTGCCGTCGAAATGCCGGGTAATAATCCGGCACAGGGAAGTGCCGGCAGTATCAATGCCCTCAAACCATTGATTATGAAGAAAACAGCCAATCACATTTGCTGTTTTATTTCTATAAACAGCCCATGGATGGGTGTATATAGACTCTAACTTTTGTATCGATAAGCATAGGATGACAGTCATGACTCGACATTTCTTGACCGCTATTTTCCATTTTGGGAAATGACGGAAGCTTGTGAGAAACCAGGAAAATCTTTTAACAGCCGAGGTAAATGCAAAACTCGAAAAGCCAGTGAATTTTTTGGCTAACTGGTGCCAAAACAAGGGGATAAGGAGGGGCGTGTCTGGTGCCTATTTGTTATGATAGGCGCTCCAAAACTCAATA
>JANEMG010000115.1 GCA_024511045.1 Gammaproteobacteria bacterium
GCATCAACTGCAGGTAATCCAGCACGATCAGGCCCAACTGACCGTGCTCCCGGGTCAGACGGCGCGCCCTGGAACGCACTTCGGTGGGCGTCAATGCCGGCGTATCGTCGATGAACAGCCGGGTTTCCGCCAGCAGATTGATCGCCGAGGTCAGGCGCGGCCATTCATCGTCGTCCAGTTTGCCGGTCCGGACCTTGTGCTGGTCTATCCGTCCCAGTGACGACATCATGCGCATGGCCAGCGAGTCACCGGGCATTTCCATGCTGAACACGGCGACCGGTTTGTCGCCCTTGATGGCGACATTTTCCGCGATATTCATCGCGAAGGTGGTCTTGCCCATGGACGGCCGGCCGGCGACGATGATCAGATCCGCCGGCTGCAGCCCGGAGGTCATCTCGTCGAAATCGGTGAAACCGGAACTGACGCCGGTGATGTTGCCTTCCTGCTCATACAGGGTTTCGATCTTGTCCACCGCATCCGCCAGCAGCGTCTTGATGGAACTGAATCCGCTCTGCCCTCGCTGCCGCTGTTCGGCGATGTTGAACACTTCCCGTTCGGCGTTTTCCAGCAGCTCGGCGGTTTCCCTGCCTTCGGTATGGAAGGCGGAATCAGCGATCTCCGTACCGACATGAATCAGCTGGCGCAGGATGGAGCGCTCCCTGACGATATCGGCATAAGTGGCGATATTGGCGGCGCTGGGCGTATCCTTGGCCAGCATGCCCAGATAGGCCAGTCCGCCGGCTTCTCCCAGTTCGCCTTTTTTTTCCAGAATTTCCGTCAGGGTAATGACGTCGAAGGGATCCTGGCGTTCCGCCAGTTCGCTGATGGCCCGGAAAATCAGCCGGTGGTCCTTGCGATAGAAATCCACCTCGGAGACCCGCTCGGCCACTGTGTCCCAGGTTTGGTTGTCCAGCAGCAGCGCCCCCAGCACCGACTGTTCCGCCTGTATGGAATGCGGCGGCACCTTCAATGCCTCGACCGTATGATCGGCATAATCGACTGAACTGAATTCCTGCATGGGCAAATTGGGATCGTCTAGAGAAAAAAACGTTACTACTCGGGCCCCTATGGGTGATCTGTTCCGGAAGACGCCGTGAATACGTCCCTGCAGGCTTGACATTGGCGCCCCTGCCAAAGACACTTCCTGCACAGACCACCTACAGGGGCTTCTTCCGGTAGGGGTGAGTAGTAACAAAAAACTACGGAGCTGGAATCGGACATTTGCAGCGATTCCGGCTTCGCTGAAAGTCTGCCGGCAGCACTGCCGACCGAAGGCATATTTTAGCTGTTTTCCACGACAAACCACAGCATTAAATCACCGATACCCCCATCATCAGACGAAATCCTTTTTTCAACCTCGATTCTATTTTCCCATGGTTCCCACGGTCTCCGTGGGAACCTTTCCGGAAACGCTCTGCGTTCCGTGACACAGAGCGTTCCCGGCTGCATTCCCACGCGGAGCGTGGGAACGATACTACAGCAGCACGCCGTAGGAGCGGCTTCAGCCGCGACTTCAACAAGACCACCCACGCGACGAATACCCGTGGTTGGATAAGCAAGGCACATCCGGCAAATTGGCGCCAGAACCGGATGCGCGCTGCCTGTCCGGCCGGCCTGGGCATTGTAATGATAGACTGAATCCCAACTGAGCGCATTCACCCAGCCGTTCGGCAAAACAAATTTGAAAATCTCTCCGGAACTATGCAAGACTATGGAAATAACCGCATCAGGAGGAGCATTCATGCAAGCCAGCGTAATTGGAAGCCTTGCCATCAGCGCCTATCTACTCAGCACATTTTTTACCATCAAGGAACAACAAAGCAAAGGCTACCTGCTTCTCTCCCGCTATTTTCCCTGGCTGGCCGCTGCAGCGCATGGCTATTACAGCTCGGCAGGCTTCCTGCGTCCCGGCGGCTTCAACTTCAGCCTGTTCAATACCGCTTCGTTGATCTCGCTGATCGTGGTATTGCTGCTGCTGATCGCCGCCATCGGCAAACCGGTCAGAAAGCTGGGCATCATCCTGTATCCCATCGCCGCGCTCATGGTGCTGCTGGACCTGACCATTCCCATCGAGGCACGTGTCCTGCGGCAGCACAGCCTGCCCATGGACATCCATATCATGGCCTCGATCATCGCCTTCGGCCTGCTCAACATCGCCGCCATCCAGGCCATACTGCTGGCCATCCAGGACCGGCAATTGAGAAATCATCACCCGCACCGTTTCGCGTTGTCGCTGCCGCCCTTGCAGACCATGGAATCGCTGCTCTTCCAGATGATTGCGGCGGGGTTGTTCTTCCTCACTATTTCCCTGGTCAGCGGCTTTGTCTTCATCGAGGATCTGTTTGCCCAGCATCTGGTGCACAAGACGGTGCTGGCGATCATCGCCTGGGTGATTTTCACCGGTCTGCTGCTGGGGAGATTGCGCTTCGGCTGGCGGGGACAGACGGCGATACGCTGGACCATGGCGGGCTTCATCATCCTGCTGCTGGCCTACTTCGGCAGCAAGCTGGTTCTGGAATTGATTTTGGACAGGGCTTGAGGAAGAGTCGTCATCCATGCCAGATGCCGGCATGGCAGCAATGACAAGACACTCTGCGACGAGGCATTGGCCTGCGCCAGCATAGAGATGCAGGCCTGCTGCTTCATGGCTTGATTTCGGCGTAGGCCTTGATGGCATTCCTGCCCCGGGAGAAGGTCTGCTGTTCCCGCCTCAGGCCCTGCTGGTATTGTCTGCCCAGCGACAGAATCTGTTCATCCATCGCCAGAACAGCACGTATCCTGGCGGCAACTATTTCAACATCCAGCGTCAGCGGCCTCTGAAAAAAGATCTTGATCGAGTCATCCCGCTGTAATTGCTTCGTCGTCACTGCGTCCCAGTCATCCCTGACGGCATCGTCCAGCATCGCTTCAGTCAGCTGCACGATTTCAGCCAGGTATTTTTCCTGCTCTCTGCTGTCCATCAGCTGCCGACCGTCTCTGGCTGTTCCGGCGCGATCACTTCCCAGGCCGATTTCACTTCCCTGATCAGGTCGCTCACTTCATCGAGCAGACCGGCATCGTTCTTGATATTGGCATTCAGCAGGCAGCACTGCATGTAGTCGTAAAGGGCATCCAGGTTTTCCGCGATTTCACCGCCTTTCTCCCTGTCCAGGGAAGCTCTCAGGCCGTCGATGATGGCTATCGCCCTGCCGATTTTCTGACCTTTTTCGGCAACATCCTGCCTCGCCATCGCGCCCTTGGCGATGGCGATCTTTTCCAATGCGCCATCGAAGAGCATGGTGATCAAGCGATGCGGATCGGCTGTCGCCGCATCCACCTGTGTTCCCACCTGTTTGTATTGATTCATGGCGTGATTTGCGAGCGCATTCATTGTTGTCACCTTGTGGATTATTTTTTCTTGCTAAGATTATTGTAGGGCAATGAGTTCAGCTGTTGGGTCAAAAACGCCCCGGTGGCCTGAAACTGGCCCAACATGGCATCCATGGCATTGAACTTGCTGAGCAGCCTTGCCTCCAGCTTGGCCATCTTGTCGTCGAGATCCGCTCTCTGTTCCGTGATCTCGTCCAGGGTTTTCTTGAGCCCCTCGGTTTTCGCTTCCAGAATTCCATCTCCGCCAAGCAGCCCCCCCAGAACATTGTCCAGCTTCTCCATCAAACCGCGGGAAAAACTGACCGTGCCGAGAGCTCCGGACAGTCCTCCCTCGATGCGCAGCTTCAAGCCATTGGCAGCGGTCAGATACTGTCCCTCGCCTTCCGCCGCCGCGCCGTCGATGGTCCCGGCCACATCGGTTCCTGCCGTGCCGGTTGCCACATTCAGGCCCAGGGCAGCGGCATTCGATTCGATGATTGCCACGCTGGATTCAGCGCCGAAGGTCTGCGAAGTCATGACCATGCGGTTGTTGGCGCTGTCGAAGTCGACCTGTACTTTCACCCCGGCGCTTTTCAATGCGCTGTCGCCATTGATGCGCGACTGGATTTCCGCGGCCAGATCATCGCCGCTGTTGTAAGTGCCGGCGGTCAGGACAATCTGCCCGGAGAGGCTGCCGTCGATCTGTATCTTGAAGGTCTCGCTGCCATCCAGAGTCAATGGAAAAGCGGCAACGGCCCCGCCATCGAGCACACCCTGGGTGGCGGCCTGCGTGACATCGACGGCATATTTGCCGGTCGGCGTGGCATCTTCACTGGAAAAATAGCTGACGCCCTCGTTGTCCGTTCTGCCCAGCACGGTAAAAACCGCCGCGACGCCATCCGGATCATCCTGCAGCGCCTTGCTCAACTTGCCGCTGTCGAAATTCAATGTTCCATCGGCCTGGGTGGAAAGCCCCAGATCGTACAGGGTGCGGATCGAGGTGTTCTCCAGGCCGCTGACCATGCTGCCCATCACCGCACGGATACGGCTCATCCCGGAGCGCACCGTGGCGTCGCCCAACAGGACGCTGCCCTTTTCTTCCGCAGCATTGTAGCTGGTCAGTTCGTTGACGTTGCCAATCAGTTCATTGTATTTTTCCACAAACCCTTCCAGGGCGCTGACAATTTCGTCAGTGGATTCGCTGATGTCCAGGGAAATGATCTTCCCCAGTTGCGCCTGCTGCAGATCCAGGGTCACGCCTTTCAGGGTATCGGTAAAGGTGTTGCTGGCATTGGTGACATCCAGCCCGTTGATGCTCATGATGGCGTCCTGCGCCGCCTGGGTCTGGGTCATGCTGGTCGTCGAGGCATTGAACTCGAACTGGCCGAGGCTGGCATCGTCGACCGTGATCTGCAGGCTGTTCTCTGCACCGGTATCTTCCGCTGTCAGCACCATGCGATAGGCGCTGCCGTCGTAGATAATCGATGCATTGACGCCGGCATCGGCATCGTTGATAGCATCGCGCAAACCGGTCAGGGTATTGTTGGAGGCATCCAGATCGATAGTCAACGTACCCTTGTCCGGATTCTGCGTAAACCCATTGTAAGTATCGGACTGCGCATCATAATCGGTCGTACCGAACTTGATGGTCAGTTTGCCGGTTCCGACGCTTGCCGAGGCATCGCTGAAACCGCCCGTGACCAGGCTGTGGCTCTGCGCCAGCTGCTTGGCCTTGATATTGAAATGACCGGTATCGGCGTTGCTGTCGACCGACGCGCTGACCACCTCGCTGTCGCTGGTTGTCGCCTGCAAGACGCCGAACTGGCTGCTTTCCCTCAAACCTGCCAGAGAGGAACGGAAATCGGACAGGGAGCTCTTGAACAGGCCATAGGAGGAAAGCTTGGCCTGTAGGTTGGTTTCCTTGCGGTCCAATTGAAAAACTTGCGGCTGCCGTTCGGCGGCCACAAGTCCGTCAACCATACCGCGTATATCCAGGCCGGAACCCAGGCCCGTCGATGTTATGCCCGCCATAAGCTGTTTCCTCCCAACGCCCTAGTAAGTCAAGCCTGTTCCCTGACCAGCGTGCCCACCGCATCCTCGGCTTCATTCAACTGGTCCAGATGTTCGGCCAGTTTCACGACGAATTCCGGCGGAATCTGCTTGATCACTTCATCGGTCTGCGCATCCTTGACCTGTATCACGACACCGCCGGTATTTTCATTGACCTTGAACAGCAGCTTGCGCTGCTCGTTCTGAAAAAAAACTGTTCACTTCCGCCACCGCCTGCTCGACTTCCTATTTCTCGGGCTTTTCCTCCCGGACTTTCTGCTGGTCACCCGGCCGGTCCTTCTGTTGCAGTTCTTCCTGAAGCGGCAGGCGTTGTGCTGTAGTGTTTTTTACGACATCTTTCACAGGCGCAGGCTGGACTATGCTTCCCACTGATGATGATATATTCTTGATATCCATCGTAACGCCCTCTTAAATTGTTCAACCAAAAGCGGAAAGCGGCAGGAATTTGCCGCTTTCCGCTGTCCAGCCCTATTGCAGCAACGACAGTACACTCTGTGAAGAGGCATTGGCCTGCGCCAGCATGGAGATGCCGGCCTGCTGCAGGATCTGACTTCTGGCCAGACTCGATGATTCCTGGGCAAAATCCGCATCCTGAATCCTGGAACGTGACGCGGAAATATTCTGCGAGACATTCTCCAGGTTGGAAATGGTCGAACTGAAGCGGTTCTGCATCGCACCCAGATCGGCCCGGGTATCAGAAATAAAGGACAGGGCGCCATCGATGATATTCAAGGCATCGTTCGCACCATTCTGTGTCGAGACATCCACGGTATCGACAGACTGCAGGCTGGAAGCCGAGGGAGTTGCTGCAGCCGCGACGATGGTCGTATCAGTACCGCCGACTGTGAAACCCTTGGCTGAATAGAAGGAGACATTGCCGCCGACGGTAATGGTGGCATTTGTTGCCAAGGCTTGCGCCGTACCACCCGATGCCGTCTCACCATCCGCTTTTAGGCCATCGAGATCTAGGCCTGCTACACCTGAAGCATTGGTCAGCTTGATATCATCACCCGATGCATGGACCAGGGTGATGGAGGACTTGTCGTCCGCCAGCTGCGCGGTAATCCCTGTCTGTCCGGAAACACCGTTGATCGCCTGCGCCAGTTCCGAATAATCGGTCTGGGTGATGTTTGCAGAAATCGTGACCGCGGTACTGTTGGAGCCTTGCAGATCGAATTTAACAGCTCCATCCGCTGATGCATTGGCCAGCTTGGCGTAAGTGATGGCCTGGGCGGTGACGCCCGTCGCATCGGTTTGTGTATTGACTGCCGCGGCGACATCCTTGGCCGATGATCCAGATGAAAAGTTTGCCGTTCCCGTACCCAGGGAGCCCTTGATGGTCAGGGATGTCGACGTGTTCAGGTTGGTGCCGGCATTGGTCGCCTGGTTGATGGCGCCACCGGCCAGAACCTCGTGTGCACCGTAGTCTGACACTTTCGTACTGCCTATGCTCATGTTGATGGTCTGGTTGGCATTGGCGCCGACCTGGAAGCTTGCCGAAGACAAGTTGCCGTCCAGGAGGTTTTTGCCATTGAAACTGGTGGTCGTGGCGATTCTGTCCAGCTCCGAGATCAACTGGTTGACTTCCTTCTGGATATTGGCCCGGTCGGCGCCGCTGTTGGTGTCGTTGGCCGACTGCACGGACAGTTCACGCATTCTCTGCAATATATTGGTGGTTTCTTGCAAAGCGCCTTCCGCCGTCTGCGCCAGCGAAATACCGTCATTGGCATTCCTGACCGCCTGATTCAGGCCTCTGATCTGCGCCGTCATGCGGTCGGAAATGGCCAGACCCGCGGCATCGTCCCTGTCTCTTATAC
>JANEMG010000116.1 GCA_024511045.1 Gammaproteobacteria bacterium
GCCTACTTTGTTTCTCCTCTGCGCTATCGCACGCCGGATAAACAGTGCGGCCCTGGTCGCTACCGGGGACTAACCGCCTTCGCTTCGCTCTCCATGGCGGTCAGCGATCGCGATGGCCTGTGCATTGCCGCGTGTGAAGCCGGTATTGCCTCCACCCTTGAGCCCCCATGTACCTTCATTGGCGGAACGCACGATGATGGCATCGGCCCCCAACTTCGCCGCCTCGGCCTTCAACTTCTCGATCATTCCCTGCGCGCTGCGATCATGGAATATAGTCTGCCCAGTCTGTGTCGTAACCAGGCCCAGTTCGGTATATTCCCGGTTGGTGGGTACGCTGTAAAACACCTGAACGGCACCAGCCGACAAGGCAATGGGCGTGGATGTCGTTTTTGCACAGGCCATGATCCCGGCCATCATGGCCATGAGAAGTAAAATCCCTAGCTTTTTTGCAAAGCGTTTGTTCATGATTGTTTTCTGTCCGTCAATGTGGAATTACAGACCAGGACTGAATCTGAAGTTACCCTTCGCCTGGAGAAAAAAAGACGGATTGCAAGCCGACGCGCCTGGCAAAACAATTCATCGGCAGACTGTCAACCCCGGTTGAAACAAATTTATCCATATAATTCAATAAGTTAAAAAATCAAACATCCAGATTGGCAACGTCCAGGGCATTTTTGACGATGAAATCGCGGCGCGGTTCGACGACATCTCCCATCAGCGTCGTGAAAATCTCATCAGCGGCGATGGCATCTTCAATTCTGACCTGCAGCATGCGCCGGGAAGCGGCATCCAGTGTGGTTTCCCAGAGCTGTTCCGGATTCATTTCTCCCAGACCTTTGTAGCGCTGGATATGCTGGCCCTTTTTGACTTCCTTCATCATCCATTCGAAAGCCTCTTTGAAGCTTTCCACGGGGTGTTCTTTTTCGCCAATTTTGATGACCACGCGATCATTGAACAGTTCCACCGTGTCGCTGGCGTATTGTGCAATTTTCCGATAATCCTGGCTGTTGAAAAACCCTGCCGACAGGACAAAGGTCTTGGTGTTGCCCAAACGCCTCTTGTCGACAGTGACGTTGAAGGCATCGTCTGATTGATAATCCAGGGCAATGGCGAATACCGTCTTGCTCGACTGTTCGTTGATTCTTCGCACCAGCTCGGCCAGCCAGGCGCTCAATTTTTGCTGATCCTGCAATGTCTCCGCATCAACCGGTGGCATGCGGGTCAAATATTCCAGGAACGTTTCATCATAACGCCTGGCCAGGCGGCTGGTGATTTCAGCAACACTGATGTATTCATTGGCCAGTTGCTCCAGCCCCTGCCCACGAACCGGCGGAGCAGATTCATCGATGATCAGCTGCGCCTTGTCCAGAGCCAGCTGGATCAAATACTGGTTCAAACCGGCATCGTCTTTGACATAGTGCTCCTGCTTGCCCTTTTTGATTTTATAAAGCGGCGGCTGGGCGATATAGATATGCCCCCTTTCCACCAGTTCCGGCATCTGCCGGTAGAAGAAGGTCAGCAACAAGGTGCGGATATGCGAACCATCGACATCGGCATCGGTCATGATGATAATTCTGTGATAGCGCAGCTTGTCCGGGTCGTACTCTTCCTTGCCAATGCCACAGCCCAGGGCCGTGATCAGGGTGCCGACTTCTTCCGATGACAGCATTTTATCGAAGCGGGCCTTCTCGACATTGAGGATTTTCCCCTTCAGCGGCAGGATCGCCTGGGAACGTCTGTCTCTGCCCTGCTTTGCCGAACCACCCGCCGAGTCCCCTTCCACAATAAACAATTCGGATTTGGCAGGATCCTTTTCCTGACAGTCGGCCAGTTTTCCTGGCAACCCGGCAATATCCAGAGCCGTCTTCCTGCGGGTCATCTCCCGCGCCTTGCGCGCCGCCTCCCTGGCGCGGGCCGCCTCGACGATCTTGTTGATGATGATCTTGGCCAGTCCCGGATTTTCCAGCAGGAATTCTGAGAGCTTTTCCGATATGGTTGATTCCACGACCGGCTTGACCTCGGAGGAAACCAGTTTGTCCTTGGTCTGCGAAGAGAACTTCGGGTCGGGAACCTTGACCGAGAGCACCGCCGTCAAACCTTCCCGGGCATCATCGCCGGTTGTGGTGACCTTGTGCTTTTTACCCTGCCCCTGGGCCTCGATGAACTGATTCATAGTCCGGGTCAACGCCCCTCGGAAGCCTGCCAGATGAGAACCTCCATCACGCTGTGGAATGTTGTTGGTGTAGCAGTAGATATTTTCCTGATAGGAGTCATTCCATTGCATGGCCACTTCGACGACGACATCGTCCTTTTTCGCAGTAAAATAGAAGACATCTTCGAACAGCGGGTTTTTATTCTTGTTCAGATGTTTGACGAACTCCCGGATGCCGCCTTCATATTCGAAGACATCCTGCTTGTCGACCCGTTCATCCTTGAGGCAGATGCGTACGCCCGAATTGAGAAAGGAAAGTTCCCGCAAGCGCTTTGCCAGAATATCGTAGTGAAATTCGATATTGGAAAAGGTTTCCAGGCTGGGTTTGAACTTGATCGAGGTACCTCTCTTGTCGGTTTCCCCCACCATCAGCAATGGCTCGACCGGCTCACCCATTTTGTAGGTCTGCCGATATAATTTTCCGTTCTTGCAGATTTGCAGCTGTAATTCCTCGGAAAGAGCATTGACGACGGATACGCCGACGCCATGCAATCCACCGGAAACCTTGTAGGCATTGTCATCGAACTTGCCGCCGGCATGCAGCACAGTCATGATGACTTCCGCCGCGGAACGTCCTTCTTCCTGGTGTATATCCACCGGAATCCCCCGGCCATCGTCGGATACAGTGACAAAGCCGTCGGAATGGATAATGACATTGATTTCCCTGCAATAGCCCGCCAGAGCCTCATCGATGGCATTGTCGACCACCTCGAAAACCATATGATGCAAACCAGTGCCATCATCGGTATCGCCAATGTACATACCGGGCCGCTTCCTGACCGCATCGAGCCCTTTCAGTACCTTGATGTTGCTGCTGTCGTATTGTGCGGTTTTGTCGTTCATTTTTCAGCCTATACTTTTACTGTCTTTCTTTCATTTCATGAAATGTTCCACGTGGAACATTCAAGCCTGATTGATCTTTCCCTGTTCCACGTGGAACATCCGGTAATCCTGGATTTTGCTCAGATCCCCGAATTCCTTCAACTCTGTCGCTGTGATGAAAATCTGCACCGGCAAAACGGTCAGATATTTCAGCAATGCCGCCCTGCTGCTGGAATCGAGTTCAGAGGTCAGGTCATCGATCAGGATGCAGCCTATTCTACAGGAATTCATCTCCAGTAATTTAACTTGTGATAATTTCAGAGCCAACACCAGAAGCTTTAGCTGCCCCCGGGAAACGAATTCCCTTGCCAATCGCCCTTCAATCAGCAATTGAAAGTCGGCGCGATGTGGACCACTGTGGGTAAATCCATAACGGATATCCCTGTGCAGATCGCTTTCCAGTGTTTGCAGAAAATTCTGCCGAACATCCCAGCCACAGTGCATACGTAATTGCATTCTGGAGGCTTGCAGAAATTGCCCGGCTATCTGGATAAATACCGGTTGCAGTTGCTGCAGATAGTCTTCCCGATATTCTGTGACAATTGCACCATAGTGGACGAGTTCCTGATTCCAGCAGTCGATCTGTCTGGTCAGCTTTTTTTTCAGCAGACCGTTTCTTTGCTGCAACGCCTTTCTGTACTTGCGCCAGGCAGTAAGAAATTCCTGCTGTTGGTTGAACACCCCCCAATCGATAAATTCTCTTCGAATCTTCGGTCCGCCATCCAGCAATTGGTAACTGGTGGGATGAATCAGTTGCAGGGGCAGGGCATAGGCAAGTTCGGAACGTTTGTGTACGGTTTCCCTGTTGATTCGGATGCGTGTGTTTTTGCCATCCATTTCAATACCAAGTTTTGCGTCGTTACCACTCCTCTGTACTGCCTGCCCGGTAACGATCAGTTCCTGACGGGAAAAATTGATGACCTGCCGAATCGAGACGGTGCGGAAGGATTTCGCTCTGCCAAGAAAATAGATCGCTTCCAGAAAGGAACTTTTGCCGCTGGCATTGACGCCGTAAATAAAATTGATCGCAGGTGATGGCTGAATGGATGTTTGAACAATATTGCGGACGTTGTAGATGTCCAGTTTTTTCAGACTCATTGAAACTGCTTACAGGAGCATCGGCATCACAATAAATTTGAAGCGCTCATCATTCGGATCCTCGATAAAGCAGCAACTGGAATTTTCGGCGATGGTGATGATGGCCAACTCACTGTCCAGATTGGAAACGGCATCGAGAAAATACTGGGCATTGAAGGCAATGGAAATATCTTCACCCGGGTAGTCGATCAACAATTCCTCTTCCGCTTCCTCGCGATCAGGATTATGCGTGCTGATCCGCAAACTGTCGGAATTGATATCGAAGGCTATTCCCTTGAATTTTTCGTTGGCCAGTATCGAAACCCGTGTCAGGGCATCTTTGAATGTTTTTTTCTGGATTTCGATTTGGGGATAAAAGCTCTGCTGGAAAACCTTGCTGAAATCGGGATATTTGGCATCGATCAGTTTTGCCGAAAAGATCAGATTATTGATGCAGATGCGTATATTGTTGTCTGAAAACTGAATGGTTAAATCTGCTTCCGGATCATCGAGCAGACGATTCAGTTCCAGTATACCCTTTCTGGGAATAATGATCCGGGTTTCATATCCGGTTTGCTGCTCGATGCTGTCATCATAAACGGCCAGGCGATGGCCATCGGACGCGACCAGTTTCATCTGGTCATTGGATATATTTATCATCAGGCCATTGAGGTAATAGCGGACATCCTGGTTGGCCATGCAAAAAACCGTTTTATCCAGCGCTTTCTTGAACCGATCTGCCCTGATTTTGAATTGGTAGGAAAAAGTATCTTCATCAAATTTAGGATAATCATCTGCGGGCAAGGTACTCAAGGAAAAGCGACTGCGTCCGGAATTGATTTTCAACTTGTCATCCTGCAAGGTAAATTTGATTTGCGCTGTGCTGGGCAGGAGCCTGCAAATATCCAGTAATTTACGTGCTGGCACGGTAACAGTACCAGCGGTCATATTGTCGAGTTTGATTCTAACGACGATTTGAATTTCCAGGTCGGTACCTGTCAGAACCAATTGCTCGTCTTTTATCACCATCAGGAGGTTTGCCAGAATCGGCATGGTTTGCCGCTTCTCGATGACATTGACGATATGCTGCAGTGGCGCCAGTAAATGTTCACGGTCAATAATAAAATTCATAAGAATATCTTTTATTTATTACTATTAGGCTGATGCAAAGCTGTTGGTAAGTGGTAAATTGCATTATAAATCAACATATTATAACATCATAAACAGTGTGTGGGAAAAGCAATCAAGAGACGTGGGGTCTGTGTATAAGTCGCTGTGGTTTTTTCTGACACGTTACCCACAGCTTGCACACGGTCAATTGGACAGAATTCTCAACAGGTTGGAATAATCCTCGGATACCTTGACGTTGCTGCTTCGCAATTCCTGTATCCTTTTGCAGGCATTGATCACGGTGGTGTGGTCCCTGCCGCCGAAGTTGTCGCCTATTTCAGGGAGGCTGTGGCTGGTCAGTTCCCGGGCCAGAGCCATGGCGATCTGCCGAGGCCGGGTAATGGATTGCTTTCTGTTTTTGGAAAGCAGGTCGGAAACCCGGATCTTGAAATATTCGGCAACGGTTTTCTGGATATTGTCGATATTGACCATGCGGTCTTGCAGAGAGATCAGATCGTGCAACGCTTCCTTGGTGAATTCGATGGTGATGGCACGCCCTGTGAATTCCGCATTGGCAATCACCCGGCGCAGCGCCCCTTCCAGTTCGCGAACGTTGGACGGGATGCGTTTGGCGATAAAAAAAGCGACTTCCTGAGGCAGTTCGATTTCTGTCTGGCTAGCCTTCTTGATCAGAATGGCGGCTCTGGTTTCCAGGTCGGGCGGCTCTATTGCTACAGGCAGCCCCCAGCCGAAGCGCGATTTCAGGCGCTCCTCCAGGCCGACGATTTCCTTTGGATATTTGTCGCAAGTCAATACCACCTGATGTTTTTTTTCCAGCAAGGTATTGAAGGTATGGAAAAATTCTTCCTGTGAACGCTCTTTCCCGGCAAAAAACTGGATATCGTCGATCAACAGCGTATCGACGGTGCGATAGTAGTCCTTGAAGGTGTTGATGGCATTTTTCTGCAATGCCTTGACCATATCGTGGACAAATTTTTCGGAATGCAGATAAATGATGTTGGCGGATGGGTTTTTCTGCAGGATGGCATTGCCGATGGCATGCATCATGTGCGTCTTGCCCAGTCCCGATGCGCCATAGATCAGCAGGGGGTTGTAGGCTTTGCCGATGTTTTCGGAGACTTGCATGGATGCCGCCTTGGCCAGTTGGTTGGATTTGCCGACCACAAAATTTTCGAAGGTGAAAGCGGGATTGATGAAATTCAGTCTGTTTTGTTTCCGTTCCGCGGATTTCAATTTCTTTGGCGTGGCGACGGCATCACTTTTTCTGGAGCCTATTTCCAGGCTCACCTGAATTTTATCGCTGCCAAATTGCCGTATCGTTTCTTCAATTTTGCTCAGATGGTGCTCTTTGACCCAATCCAGAACGAAACGGTTCGGTGCCAGCAGCTTGATCTGACCGTTATCTTCTATTGCCTGCAGGGGTCTGATCCAGGTGCTGAAATCGGAGGTGGCAATATCGTTTTCTAGTTTAGAGAGGCAGGTATTCCAAATGGGCTTCATCGCGATGCTGTCAGTGGTTGAGTCTGGAGTTGAAGGTACTGCGTTTTATAAAATCCAGGATGCCGGCTGGTGCGGAACCCGGTTTCGTACCGATACGCAGGATTGCAGATAGTTAGTGACAATTTTTTATAAACCCATAATTCGTCGAGTGAAAATCGGTGCCGCACCAGGAATGGCGTGTATCATGTCAGCTCGAACATTGGTTATGTCAACTTGCTGGCATGGAAGCGCGGAATCTGGTATTTTGCAGTCGGGAAAAGCTGCGCCCTGAGTTAATGTGTCTTTTCGACTGAAGTTTCCCAATTTTTTGGAGCAATGAATATTAGAGCCGGCTAATATGGCGGATAAATTAGTGCTTGGTGATATTCTTGTTTATTTTGTTTCTTTCGCTTGAAAAACAATAGGTTA
>JANEMG010000117.1 GCA_024511045.1 Gammaproteobacteria bacterium
CGTCACAGACCAGCAATGCCGGCGACACCGCCAGGGCCCTGGCAATGCAGATACGCTGCCGCTGGCCGCCGGAAAATTCGTGGGGGTAACGATTCAACGAATTTTCCGGCAGGCCGACCTGATCCAGCAGTTGCCGCACTTTCTGCCTGCGCTCTATGACGGTCAGTTCGGGCTGCAGAGCCCTGAGTCCCTCGGCAATGATCTCACCGATCAGCATTCTGGGATTCATCGACGAGAAGGGGTCCTGAAAAACGATCTGCATCCTGGCCCGCTCCCGCCTCAGAGCCTCGCCGTACAATTGATTGAGATCCGTCCCCTGCAGCAGCACCCGGCCGCCGCTGCTGGGAATCAGGTTCAGCAGCCCCTTGCCCAGGGTGGTCTTGCCGCAGCCTGATTCGCCAACCAGGGCCAGGGTCTTGCCCTGCTGCAGAGTGAAACTGACATCATCGACGGCCCGCACATGATCCACCACCCGCCTGAAAATGCCTTTGCGTATCGGATAATAGACCTTCAGGTCTTCCACCTGCAGCAGTGGCGGCTGCTCCTTTGGCGCATGTTCCAGACAGCTGTCCATGCTGGGCAGCGCCTCCAGCAGCCTGCGGGTATAGGGATGCCGCGGCCGGCTGAAGAATTCCAGACTTTCCCCCGTTTCTACAATTTTGCCCTGCTGCATCACTGCCACCCGGTCCGCCATGTTGGATACCAGGGCCAGATCGTGGCTGATCAGCCACAGCGCCATGCCGGTCTGCTGCTGGACAGTCTTCAGCAATTGCAGAATTTGCGCCTGTATCGTGACATCCAGCGCGGTCGTGGCTTCATCGGCAATCAGCAGATCCGGCTCACCGGCCAGGGCCATGGCGATCATGATTCTCTGGCGCTGGCCGCCGGAAAGCTGATGCGGATATTCGTGATAGCGGCGCTCGGGATCCGGTATTTCCACCTGCTGCAGCAATGCCAGCGTACGTCGATACAGTTCCTCCCTGTCTAGCTGAAAGTGAATCTCCATCACTTCCGCGATCTGCCTGCCGATGCTCATCACCGGATTCAGCGAAGTCATCGGGTCCTGGAAGATCATCGCCATGCGGCGTCCTCTGATGCGGCACAAGTCCCTTTCCGATCGGGCCAGCAGGTTGTCGCCGGAGAGCAGTACCTGCTGCGCCTGCAGGCGGGCATTGCCTGGCAGCAGGCGCATGACCGCCAGGGCGGTCATGGATTTCCCGGATCCCGACTCACCGACCAGCGCGAAGGTCTCACCGGGATGGATCTCGAAGTCGATGCCAGCGACGACATGGCCTTGCTGCGGGAAGGTCACCTGCAGATTTTTTACCGAGAGCAGGATATCAGACATTTTCGACACGCCTCGGATCGAAGGCATTCCTGACGGTATCGGCAAACAGGTTGGCCGCCAGGACCAGGGTGAACATAAACAGGAACGAGGCTCCCAAAGACCACCAGACCACCGGCTCGCGCGCCATTTCCAGTCGCGCGCCATTGATCATGTTGCCCCAGCTGTAGGTGGTCGGGTCGACGCCGATGTTGATATAGGACAACACCGCCTCCGCCAGCACCAGCGAGCTGAAATCCAGCACCACCGAGATCAGTACGATGTGCATGACATTGGGCAGAATATGCCGGAACAGGATCATGCCCTGGCGCACGCCCAGCGCCTGGGCCGCCTGCACGTATTCCTTCTCGCGCAGCTTCAGGGTTTCCGCACGCAGCATCCTGCACAGCCCGGTCCAGCTGGTCACCCCCAGAATCAGGCACAGAAACAACAGGCGCATGTCGGCACGCACAACGACACTGGTATAGGCCTGTTCATTGTTCGCCATGTACACCTGCACCATCAGGATGGATGCGGCAATCAACAGGACGCTGGGGATGGAATTCAGCGTGGTATAGACATATTGAATGACATCGTCCACCCAGCCGCGAAAAAAACCCGCCAGGATGCCGAAGAGAATGGCCATCGGCAGCATGATCATGGTGGTCAGGGTGCCAATGACCAGCCCGGTGCGAATGCTTTTGACGGTCTGATAGAAAACATCCTCGCCGACCTTGTCGGTGCCCAGAACATGATAATAACCGGACAGATCGATCAATGCATAACTGCCGCTGCTGAGCAGAAACAGCAGCAACCACACCGCCCTGGCGGCCCTGCCGGTGATCAGGGTCCGCTGCTGCTCCCGGCGCAGACTCCACAGCAGAACGAAGAATACCGCGAACAGCCCGGCGCCTTTCAGCAGCCCCAGCGACAGTTTGACGGCGATATCCTGCAGCTTTTCCGACGCCGGGTCCTGCAGATGCCTGCCGCCATAGACCAGCCTGGGATAGCCCCAGCTTTGCTGTCCAGATTCGGAAATCATCAGTTCCTTGTTGTACAGATAGGCGGAAAAGGGCGCCGAATAGGTTTTTTCCTGATGTTCCCGCAGCGGCGTCGCCCAGTAATCCAGCACGCTGATGATTTCGTTGCTTTTACCGGATGCCTTGAAATGAATCGAATCCAGCAGGCCGATGATGACGAAGAACAGCAGCACCACCAGCGACAGCATGCCGATCACGCTGCCGGTGACTTTCCGCCAGGGGCGGCGCAGATGCTCTTGCCCGCGCATGTACAGCCCCAGGCCGGTGACCATAACGACCAGCAAATAAATCAGTCCATCTGTCCATAATACGACCATCATCGTGCTCCGTCAGGAAAGCCGCACGCGCGGGTCGACCAGGGTATAGGAAATATCCGTCAGCAGCAGTCCCAGTATGTACAGCACGGAGCCGAGAAACACCATCGCCCTGACGATGGCGAAGTCCTGACGGTTTATCGCATCGATGGTATAACTGCCCAGGCCGGGGATGCTGAAGAAGGATTCCAGAATCAGGCTGCCCATGAACAACAACGGCAGAATCACCACCACGCCGGTCAGAATCGGGATCATGGCATTGCCCAGGACGTGGCTGAACAGGCTGCGGATTTCCGAAAGCCCCTTGGCACGGGCGGTGCGCACATAGTCCTGCTCCACTTCCTCCAGAAACAGCGCCCGGTACCACCGGGCCCCGGAACCGATGCCGGAGACGACGCTGATCAGCACCGGCAAAATCAGAAACTTGATCGCGTTCAGGCCATCGTCGTACCCGGAAATCGGCACCAGTTTCAACAGTTTGCCGATCAGGAACTGGCCGCCGATGATATAGAACAGCGATGAAACGGACATCAGGATCACGCACAGTACGATACCGCCGACTTCCAGATAGCTGTTGCGGAACAGCACCATCAGCAGCGCGGCACTGATATTGACCAGCAGGCCCACGAGCAGGGACGGCAGCGCCAGGGCCAGACTGGGCCACATACGCTGCTTGATGTCCGCGCCGATATTGCGTCCGCTGTCGGAGATGCCGAAATCGAACAGGAACAGACCGACCGACTTCTGGAAGAAAATGGTTTCGGTCATGCGCTCGCTGCCCCGTTCCTGCGCATTCCACAACAGCGGCAGATCGTAGCCGCGCTGCCGCTTCCAGTTCTGTACCGCCTGTTCGGTGACGTATTTCTGCCCGAGCTGCATGCGCGCCATGTCGTCAGGACTGTTGACGATGAAGAACAGCACGAAGGTCAGCACATTGACGCCGATCAGAAGAGGCACGGCATACAACAAACGGCGGATGATATACTGGATCATACGATGGTCTCCCTGCTGCGTCGCCGATAGGCGTTGATTGCCGGCACCAGTGCCAGGACAAACAGCGCCAGCAGCACCAGCAAAGGCCAGAAAACCGGCTGGTTCCACTGGGCACGCCTGGCATTGCGCTGCCGGACATCGATCTTGCTGTATTTGAGCGAATTGTTGGCCATTAAATTGGGTTTCAGGTTGCCATACCAGCTGTGATGCAGGGAAAAACTTTTCGGATGAAAGCCAAACAGCCAGGGCGCATCGTGGCGCACGATTTCCTGCATCTGCTGGATGATTCGCCAGCGTTCCGGGCCATTGTCCATATTGCGCATCTTCTCGAACAACCGGTCGAATTGCGCATTCTGGTAATTGACGGCATTCTCGCCGCCATGGGCGACCTTGGCATTGGGGCCGTACAGCAGAAAGAACAGATTTTCCGGATCGGGGTAATCGGCATTCCAGCCCCAAGTGAAAATCTGCGCATTCCCGGAACGCATTTTCTGTTGAAAACGGTTGTAGTCCGTGCTGCGGATGACCAGCTGGATACCCAGTTTGGCGAACTGCTTGCGATACCAGTTCAGATTGGCGCGGCCGTCCGGGCCGGTGGCCGTGGTGTCCAGATAGAGAATCAACGCCTCACCGGTGGCTGGATCGATGCCTTCCGGATAGCCGGCGGCGGCCAGCAGTTTTTTCGCTTCGGCGATGGCCTTGCGCTGCATGCGGCCATTTTGCCAGTTATAGACATAGGGGTTGATCCCCTCTTTCCCCTCGACTGAGCCATAGATGCCCGGCGGCAGCAGCCCCTGTGCAGCGACGCCGCGGCCGTTCATGAAGATGGAGATGTATTCCTCATAGTCCACGGCAATGGCGATGGCCTGGCGCAGTTTGCGGGCCCTTTCGCTGGCGCCGCCAACCACAGGGTCGAGCATGTTGAAGCCCATGTAGAAAATGGAGCTGGTCACCGCGGTCTGCAGCCGGATGCCTTTCTCGCGCATCGCGGGCGTCAGCTGCACGCCGCCTTCGCCGGTAAACTGTATGGCCTGATCGAAACTGTCCGAGGCAATGCCCGAGGCATCGTAGTAGCCCTGCAGAAACTTGTTCCAGTAGGGTATGGTCTCCTTTTCCAGCACGTAGACCACCTTGTCGATGAATGGCAGCCGCCTGCCGGCATCGTCCAGCAACCCCCGCTGCCGATCTTCCGGCTCGCCCTCCGTCGGGTAGTATTCCGCATGAAAATTGGGATTCCTGACCAGCATCATGCGCCGATTGGGATTGTTTTCCGTGAGCATGTAGGGGCCGCTGCCCAGCGGATACCAGTCCAGGGAAATGTTCTTCTCCTGCAGGCCTTTCTGGGCATAGAAGACATCCGCCTCCCAGGGCATCGGTGCAAAAAAGGGCATGGCCAGCCAATACTGAAATTGCGGGTACTTGCCCTTGACGCGTATACGATACCGGTAACGACCCTGGGCCGTCACACCGGCAATGGCGATTTTCCGCAAATCGGCATTCTGCTGCCGGCCAAGCTGTTCGGCCAAATCAGCCAGGCCGACGATATGCTCTTTCATCAGTTCGGCGATGGGGGAATGGTTGCGGGGATCGGCCAGGCGCTTGATCTGATAGACGTAGTCTTCGGCAAGCACTTCCCGCGTTCCGGTACGGGTAAAATCGGCCAGCCGGCTGATATCCTCCAGTTGTTCCTCCATCAGCCGATGATACAGGAAATCGCCATCGCTGCCGCGTGCCAGGGCCGGATGCGGTTGATAGTGCATGCCCTGCTGAATGTCGATGACATAATCAGTGAAAGCGATTTGCTCGACAGCGGCATCACCGGCCAGTTCCCCCCCCTGCGCATCCAGATACTGCAGCTGCGGCATATGCACGGCAGTCAATGGCACCAGCGTATAGGGGCGCTTGAGGTAATGGTACTGGTAGGGCGGCTCGTAGATCTGCCCGATCAGGGCATATTCATTGGCGCTGTAGGATACCGCGGGATCCAGATGCTTGGGACGTTCGGCAAAGGAAGTATAGAGAATGGACGCATTCGCCCAGCTCTCGGGATAGGGATTGTTCAGTGCCTGGTCGCTGCAGCCGCTCAGGACCAGGCCAAGCAGGCAGATCAACTGTGATGACAGTTTGCTCAATTTTATTCCATTATCCATACAGGCAAGGGCAGCGGCATGACTCGATCCGGTCAGCCGCCCAGCGACAGTATTTCCAAACCCCGTCCCACGGGCAGGGTGGCGAGTGTTTCCGGCAACGAAAAATACTGGACATCATTATAAGGCTAATAGATACTTGGTCAATTCTATTAACCAAATACCAGGAGAAAACGATGGGATTTATGCAAGGCAAACGCGTCCTGATTGTTGGCTTGGCCAGCAACCGTTCAATTGCTTGGGGTATCGCGCAGGCGATGCACAGAGAAGGTGCGGAATTGGCATTCACTTATCAGAATGAAAAGCTGCAGGGCCGTGTCGAAAAAATGGCCGCGGAATGCGATTCCAATATCACCACCGCCTGCGATGTCAGCAGCGATGAACAGATCAGCAGCGTGTTCGATACCCTTGCCCAGCATTGGGATGGACTGGACTGTATCGTGCATTCCGTCGCCTATGCCCCCCGGGATGCCCTGGATGGCAATTACGTGGATGCCGTGAATCGGGAAAACTTCAGAATCGCCCACGACATCAGTTCCTACAGCTTCACTGCCTTGGCAAAGGCCGGCAAGGCGATGATGGCAGGCCGCAATGGCTCCCTGTTGACGTTGAGCTATCTCGGTGCGGAACGCGTCATTCCCAATTACAATGTCATGGGTGTGGCCAAAGCCAGCCTGGACGCCAATGTGCGTTATATGGCGGCCGCCCTGGGTCCTGAGGGAACCCGGGTCAATGCCGTCTCGGCAGGCCCGATCAGAACCCTGGCCGCGTCCGGCATCAACGATTTCAAGTCCATGCTCAGCAAGGCTGCCGATGCCGCACCGCTGCGCAAGAACGTGTCGATCGACGAAGTCGGCAATACCGCCGCCTTTTTATGCTCCGATCTCGCTTCCGGAATCACCGGCGAAATCGTCTTCGTCGATGCCGGCTACAACATCACCGGGCTGGCCAGCACCTGATCCCGACCAGTACGGCGACATCACGGAAAAAGGGGCGCGCGCCCCTTTTTCATTTCCAGTTTCAGACACTCAACTACAGAGACGCTTCTTTCATAATTCTCTGTGCTCGCCGTGCCCCCTGTGGTTTTAACTCTTCCTGATTATGCATGATCCTCAGCCCTGCTGAAAGCGCAAAATTCCGGTCATCCCGGCAAGGGCGTTGAAGATTTCACCCACCAGTCGAAATGCCAGAATTGCATGCGCTGATCAATGCCAAAATGGCTGGCCTCAAGCCATTGATTATGGCCTCCTCAGCGATATCTGTGGGTAGATAATGCCGAAGGCTTAAGCTATCAAATTGAATTATATAAATAAAATGCGCGTTAGCGCCTCATTTTTTCTCGATATTAAAAACTTGTTACTT
>JANEMG010000118.1 GCA_024511045.1 Gammaproteobacteria bacterium
AAACATGAATGAGGCCTGTTTGTTTGTGTAATCAATGGCTTAACACACTGTATTAGACAGTAAAATCAGGCTTCATTCATCAATAACCTATTGTTTTTCAAGCGAAAGAAACAAAATAAAACAAGAATATTGCCAAGCACTAATTTATCCGCCATATTAGTCGGCCCTAATATTCATTGCCCCAAAAAATTGGGAAACTTCAGTTGGGGAATTTCGGCATGGTGATGCCGCCGCCGTGGATTTTGTAGGCGATATAGGTGGGGTTGGCGTTTTTCTGTTCCAGGGAGAAGTACATGTTGGCCGGCATGTCGTCGCCTGGGCTGTGGCATTCGACGCAGGCAGCCTGGAAGATCGCCTCTCCATCGGCATCGGCAGCAGGGGTGTAGTCGCTGGAGCAGCCGCCCAGCGCCAGCAGGCTGACTATGGCCCATGGTGTTGCTTTGTTCATGCATCGCTCCGGTGTGACTGGTGGTAAATGATTTTGCCGGCCTGAATGGTATGGGTAACGGCGCCCCGCATTGTCTCGCCCCAGAAAGGGGTGTTTTTTCCACGGCTTTGCCAGTGCGCGGCATTGACGCACCAGGTTGCGTGGGGATCGAAAATACAGATATCGGCCGCGGCACCAACATGCAAAGAGCCGCAATCCAGCCCCAGAATGCCGGCGGGCCGGCTGGTCAATGCGGCAATACCTTGCTGCAGGGTGAGCACTTTTTTCGCCACCAGACGCAGCAACAGCGGCAGCAGGGTCTCCAGTGCGGATATGCCGGGTTCGGTCTCGGGGAATGCGCCCAGTTTGGCATCGAAATCGTGCGGCTGATGGTCCGTGCTGATGGCGTCGATCACGCCGGCAGCGATGCCTTCGCGCAGGGCCTGCCGGTCGGCCTGGCTGCGCAAGGGCGGAATGACATGGTAGGCGCTGTTGAAGGGTTCGATATCGTCTTCGGTCAGGTGCAGTTGATGCATGGCGGTATCGGCGCTGACCGGCAGATCGTCTTTCCTGGCCTGGCGCAGCATGGCAACCGAGCGGGCACAGCTGATCTGGCTGAAATGCACCCGGCAGCCGGTCAGCTTCACCAGTTCCAGGCATTGCGCCAGGGCGATGGTTTCGGCAACTTCAGGGATGCCGGGCAGCCCATAGCGGGTCGCGAAGGCGCCTTCATGGGCGCAGCCCCGGTTGCTCAGGCAATGGTCGTTGGCCTGATAGAGCAGCAGCAGTTCGTGGCTGGCCGCATATTCCATGGCGCGGCGCAGGATCAGCAGATTGCCCAGCGGCGGCTGGGCATTGCTGACGGCAATGCAGCCGGCCTGCTTCAGGGCGTACATGGAACTGAGTTCCTGTCCCTGCAGACCCCGGGTGAGGGCGCCAGTGGGATAGACCTGTCCGAAACCGGCCTGTTCCGCCTTCTCCCTGATCAGCTCCACGACTGCCGGACTGTCGATCACCGGGCGGGTGTCAGGGGGTACGCAAAGGGTGGTGAAGCCGCCTCTGGCTGCCGCCCCGGTTTCGCTGGCAACGGTGGCCTTGCTGGTCTGGCCCGGTTCACGCAGGCGGGTGCCGAGATCGATGAATCCGGGGCAGACGACTTGCTGTTCGGCATCGATGCTCCGTCCGGCCTGAAAACCGGCCGGCCTGTTGCCGACAGCCAGTATTCTCCGGTCGCGAATATACACGGAGCCAATCATGTCTGTGCCGTTGACCGGATCGATGATGCGGCCATTGCGGATTTCCAGCTCGGTCATCGTCTGCGTTCCTCTCTGGTTTGCATGGCCATGCTCATGACCGCCATGCGTACCGCGATGCCGAAGTTCACCTGCTGCAGAATCACCGATTGTGCTCCATCGGCGACGCTGGAGGCAATTTCCACGCCGCGGTTGATCGGTCCGGGATGCATGACGATGGCATCGGGTTTGGCGATGTGCAGTTTCTCTTCATCGAGACCGAAGCACTGGAAATATTCACGTTCACTGGGCAGCATTGCGCCGCGCATGCGTTCTTTCTGCAGGCGCAGCATGATAATGACGTCGATGTCCTGCAGACCCTTGTGCATATCGTGACAAACGCTCACCTGCAGACTCTGCGCGTGGGCGGGGAGCAGTGTTTTCGGGGCGATGACCCTGATCTCCTCGACACCCAGAATATTCAGGGCATGAATCTGCGAGCGGGCGACACGGGAATGCAGGATGTCGCCGATGATGGCCACCCGCAGTCCGGAGAAATCCTTTTTGATGCGCCGGATCGTGAACATGTCCAGCATGGCCTGCGTGGGATGGGCATGCTGCCCGTCGCCGGCATTGATCACGCTGATGCCGGGTACGACGTGCTGGGCAATGAAGTGGGCCGCGCCGCTGAGGGAATGCCGGACGATGAACATGTCCACCTGCATCGCCTCCAGGTTGCGGATGGTGTCCAGCAGGCTTTCCCCCTTGGCGGTCGCCGAGGTGGCGATATTGATGTTGAGCACGTCTGCGGAAAGGCGGGTCGCGGCAAGATCGAAGGTGGTGCGGGTGCGGGTGCTGTTCTCGAAAAACAGGTTGACGATGGTTTTGCCGCGCAGCAGCGGATATTTTTTCACCTGCTGTTCGGACATGCCGGCAAAGGACTCCGCGGTATCCAGTATTTCCGTCAGCAGGCTGCGGTCCAGGCCCTCGATGCTGAGAAAGTGGCGCAATTTGCCCTGTTCGGTCAATTGCAGATGGCGGCTGTTATGCATTTCTGATCAATCCTGCTGGTGTTGCACCTGTTGGATTTTGAAGTTTACGGGCTGAAAAATCCGGCAATGTTCAAAGGGACTCCGGGATCTGAGTCTGGCTGCCATCGATGCTGCGGCCGTCCTGCGGGTTACGCAGCCCGGTCGGCGGTATCATGCAGGACGATGCCCAGCGGTTCCGGGCCGGTCAATTTTATCCTCTGTCCGGGGCGCAGGGAAATGATGCTGCCGCTGCAGTCCGGGCGCAGGGGGATTTGTCTGCCGTCGCGTTCGATCAATACCCCCAGCAGCACCTGTCTGGGGCGCCCGTAATCGAAGATTTCATTCAGTGCGGCGCGGATCGTTCGCCCGGAATAGAATACGTCGTCGATCAGCAGAATATTGCGCCCTTCGATATGCACGGGCAGCTGGCTGGGTTTGACTTTGGGATTGACGCCGACCTGGGAAAAATCATCGCGATAGAAGGAGATGTCCAGTTTCCCCAGGGGTTCCCGGATAGCCAGTCTGCGATGCATCTCCTCGGCCACCCAGACGCCGCCGGTATGAATGCCGATCATGATCGGGTCGTCCAGCTTGCGCTCTGAAATTTTTTGGCGCAGCGCCACTTCCAGGTTGTCCAGCAAAGAGGGTATGTCCAAGTTGTGATCAGTCATGTCCGGTTGTCTGTTGATTGAGCCAGGATTGCAGAATCAGCTGCGCGGCAAGCTGGTCCTGCACCTCCCATAGTTTAGCAGCATTGACGCCGAGTTCATCGTAGAGCATCTGTTTCGCCTCGAAAGTCGAAAGTGCCTCGTCGATCTGATGCACAGGCAGTGCATAGCGTCCGTGCAGCTGCCGGCAGAATTTCAGCATCCTGGGCGTGATGGGATTGTCGGCGCCATCGGCCTGCCGGGAAACGCCCACCACCAGACCCGCCGGCCGCCATTCTTCGAGCAGTCGTGCCAGCGCCTGCCAGTCGGGCTGCTGCCTGACGGATCGGACGGTGCACAGGGGGCTTGCAGTGCCAGTGGTCAATTGCCCGACCGCGACGCCGATTTTCTTGTTGCCGAAATCGAAGCCCAGATAGGTGTCGCTGGTCCGGGCTTTCAGCAGTGGATCGGTACTAGCCATGGCCTGCCGGGCCGGTCAGCAGGCTGATGTCGATGCCCAGCTGTTCGGCGGCCGCATTCCAGCGTTGACTGAGCGGCAAGTCGAACAGGATGTGCAGGTCGCAAGGGGTGTTCAGCCAGGCATTCTGCTTGATTTCGTTCTCCAGCTGCCCTTCTCCTCCAACCGGCATAGCCCAGTGCGACGAGCGCCTTGTCGGGGCCGCGTCCCGTGGCCAGCGCTTCCAGAATGTCCCGTGATGTCGTCAGGGCGATCGCGTCGGAAACGACCAGCGTCGAGTCCCAGCTTGCGCCTGGCGAATGAATGACGAAGCCGCGCTCCGGCTGTACCGGCCCGCCGGCGTAAACGGGCAGGTCATTGCTTTCGGCGTGCGTGGCTTCGATCTTCATCTGTTTGAAGATTTCACCCAGTTTCATTTCCGCCGGCCTGTTGATGACGATGCCCAGCGCGCCATGTTCGTTGTGCTGGCAGATATAGGTCACGGTATGGAAAAAATTCGGGTCGCCCAGGGTGGGCATGGCAATCAGAAACTGATTGTTCAGATAACTGGTTCCGTTCATGTATTATAGTATCGGCGGTAATCGCATAGCCTGCAAATTTTATTATTTTGCCACCATTCCCGATTCATCGGAAAACTGCCAGACCCTGGTGATCACCAGCACATCCAGTTCCTTGCGCAATTCCTTTGGCAGGGGGGCAAAGGGAGCGCTGATTCTGACGATTCTTTTCGCGGCATCGTCCAGGGCCCGGTAGCCAGAGGATTTGCTGATGCGGATGCTATAGATGCTGCCATCGTGATTGATGCCGACAGACATTTTCAATGTCCCGGTGAAATGTTTCTTTCTGGCGATTTCCGGATAGTTGAGGTTGCCGGTACGCTCCACCTTTTTCTGCCAGTCCATTATGTATTGCGCCGCGAGATACTTGTGGGCGCTCACCGAATTGAGAAACTTGATCCGGGTCTCCTCGCTGCTTTTGTGCTGATGCCGGATCGTCGCTCCCAATTGGGCAACCTGCCTGGCCAGCGCATCGGGTGAGATTTTCGCGTGATCACGGCTGATCGTGGCACTGTTGGTTTTCTGGGCAGTGGCCAGTTTGACCTCGGATTTTTTTTCGGTCAGGACTTTTTGTGCGTTTCTGGGTTTTTTCGGGGTGACCTTTTGCGGCTGAATTCTTTGTTGTCCCTCGCCGTAGCTGGGAATTTTCTGCTGCAGAGGTTCTGGTTTGTCCCGGGTGCTTTTGCTTCCCGCGCCCTGCTGGTTTTCCTGGGCCAGAAACCGGGCCTTTTCGGGGACGTTTTTGCTCGGCGAGTTGACCAGTGTGATGGTGATGGATTTATTGATTTTCTCCTTCTGCTGCATGTTGAAGCCGATGCCCATGATGACAACGGCATGAACGATTACGGCGACGAACAGGGCGATCAGCAGGGAGTCGCTGACTGATGGCGAGACAGGCGGGTTGAAAACGGGTTGAGCAGTCATGTTGTTGCGGATTGTTGCAGGTGGTTTTCTATATGGTTCATCAAGGTGGCGCTGATGTTGAGCTTGAATTGCCGGTCCAGCTCCTGAACGCAGGTCGGGCTGGTGACATTGATTTCCGTCAGGTAATCGCCGATCACGTCCAGGCCGACGAACACCAGGCCTTTGTCTTTCAGGGTCGGGCCGACCTGGGCGGCAATCCAGCGGTCTCTTTCCGTCAGCGCTCTCCCTTCGGCACTGCCGCCGGCCGCTAAGTTCCCGCGGGTTTCACCTTTCGCCGGGATGCGGGCCAGGGCATAGGGAATCGGTTCGCCGTCGATCAGCAGGATGCGTTTGTCGCCAGCACTGATTTCCGGCAGGTATCGCTGCGCCATGATGAAACGGGTCTTGTGCCGGGTCATTATCTCAAGTATGACAGAAATATTCGGGTCATCCAGGCGCAAGTGAAAAATAGAGGCGCCACCCATGCCATCCAGCGGCTTGACGATGATTTCCCGGTGCTCCGCCAGGAAGTCCCGGATTCTTCGGGGCTCGCGCGCCACCAGCGTTTCCGCGCAGCACTGGGGGAACCAGGCGGTATAGAGCTTTTCATTGGCGTCGCGCAGGGACTGCGGCTTGTTGACCACATGGACGCCGTGCTTTTCGGCGCATTCCAGCAGATAGGTGGCATAGATATATTCCTGGTCGAAGGGCGGGTCCTTGCGCATCAGAATCACGTCGAGGTTGTCCAGGGCGATATTTTGTTCGGCGCTGAAGGCAAACCAGTGCTGTGCGTCGCGCTGAACCTGCAGCAGCCGGGTTCTGGCAAACGCGCGCCCGTTGCGCAGATGCAGGTCGTTCAACTCCATGTAATGCAGCTCCCAGCCGCGCTGCTGGGCTTCCAGCAGCATGGCGAAGCTGGTGTCCTTGTCGATGTTGATCCGCTCTATGGGGTCCATGACGATGCCGAGTTTTATTTTCACTGATTGCGGCCTGCTGTGTTGGAAATTTTCTGGAAGAACCGAAAAACAGCATCATATCAACAGCCGTGCCATACTGTCAGCCCGGCTTCCGGGAATAGGGGCAAAATTGTCCGCCCTGCAATCCCCGTTGACATGGCCGGCAAAGATAATTGCATTATCTGTTTACCTGGTGCTGTTAATTTGGTATAAAGATCGGCTAATTTTTGCAATCAAGGCACAGACACAACTCAGAGGTCCATCATGTCGAAAGTATGTCAAGTTACAGGGAAGCGTCCGGTCACCGGCAACAACGTCTCCCATGCCCACAATAAAACCAAAAGACGGTTTCTGCCCAATCTGCATAATCACCGATTCTGGGTGGAAAGTGAAAATCGCTGGGTGCGGTTGAGAGTTTCCAGCAAAGGCATGCGCATCATCGATAAAAACGGCATCGATGCTGTCTTGGCGGATATGCGGAAACGCGGCGAAAAAATTTAAGAGGAAAAGTCATGCGCGATAAAATCAAACTGGTCTCCAGTGCCGGCACCGGCCATTTCTACACCACCGATAAAAACAAGCGGACCATGCCGGAAAAAATGGAAATCAAGAAATTCGATCCGGTGGTTCGTAAGCACGTCATCTACAAAGAAGCGAAAATCAAATAGATTCAGCCGACTTTCTGGGCCTGTAGGCCACAGCTTCCATGCTGTGGCTGCAGCGGTCGCCTGTCTCTTCCCGTCAGCACCGATAGCTCGCAATCGCACGCTGACCGCCATGGAGAGTGAAGCGAAGGCGGTTAGTCCTCGGTAGCGACCAGGGCCGCACTGTTTATCCGGGGTGCGATAGCGCAGAGGAGAAACAAAGTAGGCATACGAAAAGTCGCGTCCAGTCATTTGAGGGAGTG
>JANEMG010000119.1:0-6881 GCA_024511045.1 Gammaproteobacteria bacterium
AATGAGGCGCTAACGCGCATTTTATTTATATAATTCAATTTGATAGCTTAAGCCTTCGGCATTATCTACCCACAGATATCGCTGAGGAGGCTATAATTTTATCTATAAAAAATAACCATCAACACAAAATAGGTGCTGCACTAGCTTTCCTTACGCTTCAGTTCGGCACGTTTTTTAGCAATTTTCTCCTTGAATATTTTTTTATTGTATTTCATTATTTTCGCGGCCCTTTCATTACCTTCTTCAAGCCACCAGCGATCATCGTGTTTATGGCTGAAGGTCAGCTTGTCGAGGGACAGCAAATCATAAATATTGATCCATTCCCCTTCGACCTTGATAGATAGATCAGGATTGAACAGATAGTAACCCCGTTTCAGCCGGTAGAACAGTTTGCGATTGTGTTTGTCGTCCCGGTCAATCTCATTTTTCGACAGAATACTGGACAGATAGGCACGTTTTTTCCGACGTTCCGGAAGTACACTGGCGGGCATGTGTTCGATGGCATCGATAAAATCCTGGGTGGAGAATGTTCCACCATGATAGATTATTTTTCTGGGTAGAACCCGATAAAACAGCGCTATCATCATATTCAGCATAAATAATTCCATTTGCCGCTTGTCCAGCTTGATCAGACGGTCACTGACCTTGATGCTCATACTGGTCGGCTCCAGGTTGTCGTAAATAGCGGCAAGCTTTTTGCGCGCGTAGTTGGCATCGCGACCAGCTTGAGACAGGGCAATCTGGAAAGCGGTCAGGCCGTTTTCGTCGACTTTTTCAGTATCAGCCCCCTGTTCGATCAGGGCCTCGATGACCGTTGCATTACCAGTCCATGCGGCGACCATCAACGGTGTCTGGTTGAACAGGTTGCGAAAATCCGGGCCGTACAGGCTGGTTTGCTTGAGTACCGCATCGGGTTTTTTGAAGATGTAGATGGCGTAATGTTTTTGCTGCAGCAACTGCAGACCCTTGTCGGGAGTGAGTGCCGGTTTGAAGTTCGCTTTGACCAGCGCATTGAGCAACTGGCGGTCTTCATACACCAGTGCATATTCAAACAATTCCAGTTTGGCTTTTTTATTGTTTTCCTCCAGAGCTCTGTGCTTCAGCTCTTGCAGTGTTTCTCCGGTAATAACCCGCCAGGCAGGTGTTTTTTGCTTGAGAATTTCCTCCCGGATGCGTTCGGCCTGTTCCTGCTTGCCCTGCAGTTCCAGTTTATGCGCTTCCTGCCGCCAGTCGTCCAGGCTGGAATTACTGTCGGCCAACTGCAGAGTCGCGCGGGCATTCTGCAGGCCCAACAGCTTCAGAATCCACTGTTCCGGAGTGCGCTCGATCCAGTACAGGTTTTTTACCGCGCGGGTCAACGCCACATACAGGGAATTGATATAGAATTTGTAAATTTCCAGTGACTTGTCGGTTTTGTCCTTCGCCCGGGAAAAGCTTATGTCCTGCTTCAGGTCTTCGGCGGTGACGCCCTTGCTGATTTCCCGGTAGCGCTGTTCCTCCTGGGACAGGAAGTTGTACAGAATGATATTGTCGTATTCCAGCCCTTTGGCCTCCTGTATGGTAAACACCAATGGCGTGCTGAAATGCTTCTGTGCCGCGGGTTTCTGTTCGGCAGTCATGACGATCACGGCAAAACGCGTGGAAGCCTTGGTTTTCTTGTCCAGCTCCTGCCTGATGTGTTCGTTGTCCTGCAGAAAAACCACTTCTCCCTGGGTATGCCCGATACTCTTCACCAGATAATGGCTTTCCTTGTCGATGGAGCCGAAGCGGTTGTTTTTGATTTTCAGGATCTTGTTGGCGATCTCGGTGACTTGCGGTGAATTGCGGTAATTATTGTTCAAAATGCGGATCAACTGATCCGCACGGCTGAGCCCATCCCTGGTATAAAACAGGCTTTTCAGCTTCGACCAGGAGAAGAAGTTGGGGTGTACAATCTGGTTGGAATCACCACATAGAATAAAGTCATGGGACTGATAAAGGGATTTGATGACGGCATACAGCTGGATATTGGTCAAATCCTGAACCTCATCGACGACGACAAAATCATAGCGCGGCTGTATCTTCGGCAGATACTCATGGCTGACGATATTGCTGTCATAGAGCTTGTTGTCCTGCAGAAAAGCCAGGTATTTCTCGAAAATGTTGTACACGGTATCGCGTTCTTCCCGCAGAAAGATCGATTCCTTGACCCCCAGCCCCAGGTAGTCCTCCCGGCTCAGCCAGCTTTTATCGGTGGCGGGGCCGGTAATGACGCCGCGGAATTCCTCAAACAGTTTATGGGCATCTTTCAGCTGGCTGCCCTGTCGATAGCGGCTGAACCACTGCTGGAACCGTTGAAAGTCCACCGCCTTGCCTTCCGGCACATGAATGCTTTCCAGATATTCCTGAAAAGACAGAAAATCGACCTGCTGAGCTTCGTTTTCATAGCCGTGCGCGTAATATAAATCACGCGAGTTTTTGACCAGATAGGCCGACTGGGTGACATACAGGACATCACCGACGGTCTGCTTCATTTTTTCCAGGGTCAGGGCGGTTTTGCCGCTGCCGGCAGAACCAATAATGACCAGTGGCGGCTGCAGTGTATAAACCTCTTGCTGACTCTCGTCGAAGGAGATGATCTTGTCCAGCAGATTGAAGGTCTGATGATGATGGTTCACATAGACCAGGGGCTCTTCGCTGACTTCCGCCAGCGTTTCAACCCGTGGGATTTTGTTTTCATCCAGCGTGCTCGTATGCTGAAGAAAACGGGATTTCTCATAGGCATGGTTTTTGATGTATTCCAGCAGCAAGGCGTAACTCTGCCCCTGATGCCTGTAAATGGAAAACAGAATCCTGTCATTGCGGTTCAAGCGGGCGCGATAAAGGTTATCGTCCACTTTTTTTACATCCGCCGAGCGGAAATCATCGCTCTCCAGAAAGCCGATGAGCTTGTTCAGGCCGGTTATGGTTTTGGCATTGAGTTCGTTATAGAGAAGTACTTGCATTGTTTCTGTAAGTTGAGTCCTGTAATCAGACTGTAAAGACGAAGTTACCGGTTATTTTTGCACTTGCAGGTAGTGCATGCTGAACAGTTCATCGGCATCGGTCCACACCTGGCCGGGTTCGAAGCCTGCCTGCCTGGCCAGTTGCTGAAAACCGGCAATACTGTATTTGCAGGAGTTTTCGGTATGGATGGTTTCACCGCTGCGGAAGCGGATGATTTCATTGGCTACCCGCACTGTTTGCTCGCCGTCACTGACCAGGTGCATTTCGATGCGCTGTTCACCGGCGTTGTAGAATGCCCGATGCTGAAAACGATCCAGCTGAAAATCGGCGTCCAGTTCACGATTCAGACGCGCCAGAACATTTTTGTTGAATCCCGCCGTAACCCCCTGGCTGTCGTTGTAGGCGGCCTCCAGAATCTCCCGGTCTTTGACCAGGTCGACGCCGATCAGCAGGCTGCCGCCATTATCCAGCAATGCCGCTATTCTGCCAAGCAAGGCAACGGCCTGCCGCGGCGTGGAATTGCCGATACTGGAACCGGGAAACCAGGCAACGCGGTGACTGTCTTGCAACAACGTAAACGGCCAGTTCCAAGTGGCCGTATAGTCGCCGCAAATGGCATGTATGGTGAGCCAGGGATAATCTTCCGCCAGGGTCTTTGCCGATTGCAGCAGATGCTCCCGGGAAATGTCCATGGGTACGTACAGCAAGGGCCGCAGCGCTTCCAGCAGCAACCTGATCTTGACACTGCTGCCGCTGCCCAGCTCCAGCAGCGTCGCATCCTGACCGAGACAGGCGGCAATCTCCGGACCATGGTCTTTGAGCAGGCCGATTTCCGTGCGCGTCAGATAATATTCCGGAAGCTTGCAGATCGCATCGAACAGCCTGGAACCCTCGGCATCGTAGAAGTATTTCGGCGCGATGTATTTCCGTTCCGCCAGAAGGCCGGTCAGGATATCCTGACGAAAATCCACTACCGGCATCTGCAGGTCATGGAAGTGTACGGGAGACCGTTTATTCATCGATCATCCGCCAGTCGGATACCCATGAACTGCCAGCGGTTGTGCGGATAAAAGAAATTGCGGTAGGTCTTTCTTATATGTCCTGCCGGCGTCGCGCAGGATCCGCCGCGCAGCACCATCTGGTTGCACATGAACTTGCCGTTGTATTCACCGATGGCACCCGGCGCCGGCCGATAGCCAGGATAAGGGATATAAGGACTCTGCGTCCATTCCCAGAGATCGCCGAACTGCTGCAACATGTCATCGCCTGCCGCAGGACGGGGATGAAAACAACCCGATTCCAGAAAATTCCCGCCGGCAATCCGGCTTTCATCGGCGCTGTACTCCCATTCCATTTCCGTGGGCAGGCGTTTGCCGGCCCAGGCGGCGAAGGCATTGGCTTCATAGTAGCTGACATGGCAGACCGGCTGATCTTTGACCAAAGGCTGCAGACCGTGCAGCGTCATGACATGCCATCGATCATCGATTTTCTGCCAGTACAGGGGCGCCTGCCAGGATGCTTTCCGGCTGAACGCCCAGCCATCGGACAGCCAGAACAAGGGGTTTTCATAGCCGCCATCATCGATGAACTGCAGATACTCGCCACTGGTCACCAGGCGGTTTGCCAGAGAGAATGCCGGGATGAGTACCCGGTGCCGCGGAACTTCATTGTCGAAATGAAAGCCACTGCCGGCATACCCGATACCGGTTTCGCTTTCCGGAAAATCGATCCATTGCAGCGGCGCCGCTTCCTGATTCTCCAGGACAGCGGTTTTTTCCTGGTAAACGGGCTGCAGCGGGTTCTGGGCGAAGATGTGCTTAATGTCGGTCAGCAGCAATTCCTGATGCTGCTGTTCATGGTTCAGGCCCAGCGTGACCAGTTCCTGCAGCGCGGTGCTATAGGAGTGTTCCGGCAGTGTTGCCAGCAATGCCGCCATGTGCTCATCGACATAAGCCCGGTAGCGATAGATTTCGGTTACGGATGGCCGTGAAAGAAGCCCCCTGCGGGGACGGGGAAGGGGCTTGCCAACGCCCTTGTAATAGGAGTTGAAGAGACAGGCAAATTGCTCCTGGTAGGGCTGGTAGCCGGGGAGATACTTCTGCAGGATGAAGGTTTCGAAAAACCAGCTGACATGGGCAAGATGCCACTTTGGCGGGCTGACATCGTCCATGCTTTGAATGACATAGTCTTCGACGAGCAACGGCTGGCACAGTGCCTCGGTCTGCTGCCGGATCTGCCGGTAGTGGTCAAAGAGCATGCTTGTGGTGGTGCTGTTGTTGGGACAGAGCACGGGGTGCAGCAGGAACCAGGCCGCCTGATCTGCAGCCGGAAATCAACCTGGCAACGGGTCTATTCGCTGATCTCCACGCCATGCCAGAATGCCACGTAATTCTCGATGTTTTCCGCTGCGGATTTTGGTACCGGATAATACCAGGCGGCATCCTTGTTGACGGCGCTGCCCACGACGACATCGTAATAGCTGGCCAGCCCTTTCCAGCTGCATACCGTATGGGTGCCGCTGGCACGCAGAAATTCCCTGTGCACGCTATCGGGCGGGAAATAATGGTTGCCTTCGACGACGATGGTCGCGTCGCTTTCGGCAATGATGGCGTCATTCCAGATAGCTTTCATGCGGCAGGAAGTGGATTGTGCGACTGTGGTATTCATTTATAACAAAAAACCCCTGCAGCAGGCCAGTGTTAAATCACCGTCAGTTCTGCATCCATCGTGTGTCGCATGGCTGATGCGGCATCCCCAGATCCCCGGGCGGAGTCACAGGCCCCCTCCCCAATCTTGCATGGATGCAAAAAATCTACAGCCTGTCAAAAATTCGCAAACATAATCACCAGCATCGTGACAGTCGCTATGGTCAGCGTCCGCAGCCCCGTCCAAAGCCAGAATTCATTACTGAGACGACCCAACAGCACTCCCAGCAAAAAAATAATGAACAGCGCCAGGGCAATGGCAAGCAAAAAAGGCGGAACCGAAAGCTGGATGCCGGATTCGGCAAGCCAAAGCGGTGTAATGATAATCAGCGACACGCCCAACGGAGCAAAGCCATTGATCATCGCCACAAAAACAGGCACCAGGCGACTGGCTCTGCCATAATCGGAATTGCCGAGATCGGATAACAAAGCCCGCTCCAATTCCTGTAATTCTTTTTGTCTTTCCGCCACCTCACTGAGATAGGCACTGCTCAAACCACTCATGCACAACGCTACGGCGGCGCTTAAACAGGCGGTAATGGCGACGCTATAACTGACATTGGCGCTTTGCTGGAATCCCACCATCAGACCCAGCATAGTCAGTGCGCCATCGAATCCGTTGGTGACAAAATAGCGTCTGGCGATACCACTGGCGCGTCCGATGTGAATATGCAGTCGTTTGAAACCGTCAAGCCACATCAGGACTGATCGCCAGGTGCATGGCAGGCATCATTATCCACGTCCACTTCATCGATGCTGTGCAGCGTACCCCCCAGTTCCATGATGCAGGTGGTGATCTCTGCAAAATCGATATCGTCTCCCTCGACGATGACAATGATGGTTTCGGTTTTTTCATCAACCTCGATGACCTTCAGTTTGATGCGGTTCCGTTCATTCCTGTCTGCCAGGGCGGTCGCAAAATCCACGGCGTTGGGTTGATGTGGTTTCAATACGTCCAGTACGAGTCGTTTAATGCGGGCCATGCTATCTCTACAGTCTGTTTTGGTAATGATTATAACCCTGCGGCTGAAATAACGGCTAGCAACCGCTGTCAGATTGCAGAATCGTGTTCAAGCTGGTTGCTGCCCGCCATTAAACTTGGTCTCTGGTGAGCCATATGCAAAACTAAAAATTGATTTTGGCTGGTTGAATGCTGCGCACCCTGTGGGTGCGAATGATTCTCAATAATTA
>JANEMG010000119.1:6891-7131 GCA_024511045.1 Gammaproteobacteria bacterium
TGCTGGGTCAAAAAACGGTATTATGCCTGCAGGATGGCAGTGATCTCACCTATACTAATCTGGACAAGTGCAGTGGTTTAGGCGAATTGAAAGCCAATCAGACGGGCGCAAAGACCAGGGAGCCATATGCAAAACTAAAAATTGATTTTGGCTGGTTGAATGCTGCGCACCCTGTGGATGCGAATGATTCTCAATAATTACGTATTTCTATGGTGGATCCATTCTCCCGTCCAATATTTG
>JANEMG010000120.1:0-6452 GCA_024511045.1 Gammaproteobacteria bacterium
GGTAATAGACAGCCTCAAACAAAGGCCGGATATACAAACAAAGGCCGGATATATGGGAGCAATATTTCTTTTGTCACGAACGAATTTTCTCTTGCAATACGGGGCGGACCATATATGACGCTGCAGCTTCAAGGCATTAGGTTCCGGCTCCGGATCGCCGCGGCGTATGGTCTTGAAAGCCATCGCCTCGCCGGCCTGAATACGGTAAGCCGGTAGATTTTTCCAGGCGGGCGGCAGGTTGGTCTGCCGGGGATCGATGGCCGGCAGGTTTTCGATCTCCACCAGCCGTAGATAGGGTTTGGCAGCGAATGACCAGATTTCCGTCCGCGGCCAGGGCTGCGGCCGTGCCGGCAAAGGCAGCTGCTGCAGTTCCCGGGTATGCCTGGCAAGCACTTCTATCTGCCACTTGCCTGGCCTGACCTGCAGCAGCAGGCTGCCATCGGCCTGCAGCCGGGCCGGCAGCGGGCTGTTCAGGCGCATGGCAATGAATCCGTCCAGCAGGGGGGATGGCAATTGCACTTCCCGCTGCTCGCCCGATACCTGCAGGTCCAGATAAGTCAACACCTGCAGCGGTACAGCATCGATCACCTTGCGGAACACCTGCAGCTCCAGCCTGTTGCGGATATTGTCCGGTTTGCCGCCGCCGGTATCGCTTTTTTTCAGCCACAACTGACCCTTTTCAGTATCCAGTTCGGGATTGGCGATGGCTTTTCCCTTGACCGTCAGGTGTATCACACCGCTGTCCCTGGGAATGGCGAGATTGTCGGGAATGAAGTCCCAGTGGAAATCGCCGGCAATGGTATATCCGCCCTTCTGCAGCCTGATCACCGGACGCCCTTTTCTCTGCATCACCAGGGCGGGTTTCTCATCGACCGTGACATTCTGCAGCCAGTGCCGGTCATTGCCAGGCAGCTGTATCCAGCTCTCGTCATACACCTGCCAGTGAATGACGAAATGTCCCTGCCGATCCTGAATGTCCAGGGTCAGATGGGAGGGGCAGCGGTAGTCTTCGCTGTCCAGCAATACCCAGTCTATCCAGGGCTGCAGGGGTTCCGGCACCTGCTCCAGCGGCAGCGGCCGGGCCTGGACCTGCATCGTGACAAATATGGCCAGCATGATCAGCAAGTGTTGCATCCACTTCATGGTCTTTCTCCTGCAGCAGGATAAAAAATTTACCGGCAATGAACATTCCTCATATTGTTCCATTGTCATCGACGCTTCCCATTCTGTCCCTGATCCAGATCAGGAATAAGCCGTCAAATGCAACAGCCTATGGAAGGGGATCAATAGGGTTTTATGCCGACCCGTTATTCAAGCCTTGCAAGGCTTCCAGCAGGCGCTTGTAGATGCCGCCGAAGCCGCCGTTGCTCATCAGCACGAAATGCCCGCCCTCACCGGCCTCCTGCCGCAATCTGGCGATGATGGCATCGATGGACTGCACGATGACGATGTTCTTCGCATGCTTCGCCAGCGGCGACGGATCCCATTGCAGATCCTCGCTCTGCAGCAAGATTGCCAGATCGGCATCTTCCAGCGAATCGGCCAATGTCTGTGCATGCACCCCCATGCGCATGGTATGCGACCTGGGTTCGACGACGGCGATGATGCGTTCACTGCCGACCTGCCTGCGCAGGCCTTCCAAGGTCGATTTGATGGCCGTGGGATGATGGGCGAAATCATCGTAGAGCGTGACCCTGTCGATTTCCGCGATGATTTCCATGCGCCTTTTGACATTTCTGAACTCCCCCAGCGCCGCAATGGCATCGGCGGGCTCTATACCGGCATGATTTGCCGCGGCGATGGCCGAAAGCCCGTTCAGGAAGTTGTGCCGACCGGTCAGCGTCCAGTGCACCGTTCCCTTGCGCTGCCCTCGATAGCTGACGCTGAACAGACTGCCGTCGGGCCGCTCCAGGTGCGCCTGCCACGGCTGGTCCTTGCCGCCGGTATCGATGCCGGTTTTCTCCACCGGCGTCCAGCAGCCCATTTCCAGGACTTCCTGGACATGACGTTCGCAGGCCGGGGTAATGATCAGGCCTTCGCCGGGAATGGTTCTGACCAGATGGTGAAACTGTGTCTTGATCGCTTGCAGATCGGGGAAAATATCGGCGTGGTCGAATTCCAGATTGTTCAGGATCACCGTACGCGGCCGGTAGTGCACGAATTTGGAACGCTTGTCGAAAAAGGCCGTATCGTATTCGTCGGCTTCGATGACAAAAAAGTCGGACTCGCCCAGGCGCGCGGAAATACCGAAGTTCAACGGAATGCCGCCGATCAGAAATCCCGGCTGCAGACCCTGGTGTTCCAGGATCCAGGCGAGCATACTGGCGGTGGTGGTCTTGCCGTGGGTGCCGGCGACTGCCAGCACCCAGCGCTCCTGCAGCACCTGCTCGGCCAGCCACTGCGGCCCGGAGACGTAGCGCAGCCCCTGGTTCAGTACCGCCTCCACTTCGGGATTGCCGCGGGACATGGCGTTTCCCACCACCACCAGGTCCGGCCGCGGCTGCAGGTTTTCTTTCCTGTAGCCCTGCAGCAGTGTGATACCCTGCTGCTCCAGCTGCGTGCTCATGGGTGGATAGACGTTCTGATCGGAACCGCTGACCCGATGGCCCAGTTGCCTGGCGATCACGGCCAGTCCCCCCATGAAGGTTCCGCAGATGCCCAGAATGTGAATATGCAAGAGTTGTCCTTGAGTTTTTTGATTGATGATACAGCCCGGTCAAAGGTGCAGCTGGTCAGGCCATGAACAGGCACCCCTGTAATGAGTCAAAGCGTGCCTGGTCGATTCTACCGGCATTGTTAAATCGTCAGCATCCATGTTTATCCTTGCACATGATGTTCATGACATCAGACCTGATCAATGAACCAGTTAGCACTTATAAAAACCCATCCATGGGCTGTTTTCTTCACAAGCAATGCCTTGTGGTCATTGATTGTGCCGGACCAGTTCCTGTCATTTATAGATAGACGGCTATAGACGGGAACGAACTAACGACCAGGATCGATCGGCTGGCAAATGCCAACGTGGTTCATTCCTTTTCCTGCGACTTGTCGTTCGCTTGCTCCGTATTGCCTTCTGCATCGCCGGTTTCAGGTTCCGGCAACACCGCGCCTGCCTGTTCCAGCAGTTTGACGATTTCTTCAATGCCCGTTTTCTTTGCCTTTTCGAGAACCTTGACGCCCTTGCCATCGGCGGCATTGACGTCCGCCCCGTAAGCCAGCAGCAATTGCAAAGTACGCAGATTGCCATTGTAGGCTGCCGCCATCAACGCGGTCCTGCCATTGGCCATTGCCGTATTGGCATCCAGCCCTTCAGCCAGCAACACCGCAACGCGTTGCGTCCTCCCTTGCGCAGCAGCGGCAAACAGGGCCTTGCCATCTTCGGCAAAAACCGTTGTCGATAGGATGTGCAGACAGAGCATAACAAAAATTTTCACGCGCATAAAAAATTGTCTCTTGCAATTACCTTCCAGTTACATTGAAATATTGGCATCAACTCAGCATTTGGGCAAATCCATGACTGAAAAAAACAAGTTTTCGGTAACGGCAGAACCTGTTTATATCGAATCGCAATCGTCGCCAGAAGACAATCGCTATGTTTTTGCCTACACGATCACCATCACCAACAGGGGCGCCGTTCCGGCCAAACTTCTGACCCGACACTGGTTGATCACCGATGCCAATGGCAAGGTCCAGGAGGTCAGCGGCAAGGGGGTGATCGGCGAGCAGCCGCACCTGAAGCCCGGCGAGGTGTTTCAATATACCAGCGGCGCGCTGGTGGAAACGCCGGTGGCGGTGATGCGCGGCAAATACACGGTCGTCTCGGATGAAGGGGAAAGCTTTACCGCGCTCATTCCCAAGTTCACCCTGTCCATTCCCCGCACGCTGCATTGATCGCCGGTGGCTATTTATGCAATAGGCGATATTCAAGGCTGTCACGATGAACTGCAGCGTCTTCTTGAGATGCTGGACTTCGATGCAGACAACGATCAACTCTGGTTTACCGGCGACCTGGTCAACCGCGGTCCCAAATCGCTGGAAACGCTGCGCTTCGTCAAATCCCTGGGAAAATCGGCCATTACCGTGCTCGGCAATCATGACCTGCAGCTGCTGGCTGCCGCTTCGGAAAATCGCAAACTACGAAAAAAGGATTCTCTGGACGCCATACTCGAAGCGCCGGACCGGGAGGAACTGCTGGACTGGCTGCGGCGGCGACCCCTGCTGCATCATAACGACCAGTATTGCCTGATCCATGCCGGCCTGCCTCCGCAGTGGGATTTCAAGAAAAGCAAGAAAATGGCGACCAGATTCGCCAAGGTACTGGCCGGCAGCGACTATGAACAATTCCTCGCGGAGATGTACGGCAACCAGCCGGACCTCTGGTCCGAAGATTTACAGGGCGTCGACCTGCTGCGCTTCATCGTCAACTGTTTCACCCGCATGCGCTACTGTCACCGCGACGGCAGACTAGACTTCCAGCACAACGGCCCGCCCGGCAGTCAGCCGAAACATCTGCTGCCCTGGTACGAGGTTCCCGGCAGAAAAAGCGCTGATATGAATATCGTCTTCGGGCACTGGTCGACGCTGGGCTTTCATGCCCAGAACAACTGCTACGGGATCGATACCGGCTGCCTCTGGGGCGGCCAGCTGACCGCGTTGAAGTTGAGCGGAAAGATGCGCCGCTACTGCATCGATTGCCCCGGCGCAATGAAACCGGGAAGGTAACTACTCACACCTACCGGAAGAAGCCACTATAGGTGGCCTGTGGAGGAAGTGTCTTTGGCAGGGACGCCAAAGCCAAGCCTACAGGGACGTATTCACGGCGTCTTCAGGAACTGACCACCCATAGGGGCCCGAGTAGTAACCCGGGAAGACAGTCGAGGGGAACCCCGCTCCTGCGGTCATCGTTCACTACGATGCGCAGGAGCGGCGCCGCTGTCAAGAAGCCTTTTGATTCGCGGACATCAACTGACGTAGAAGTTGCGCATCATGCCCAGATCTTCATGTTCCAGGTTGTGGCAGTGATAGAGGAACAGGCCGGTATAATCCTGGAAAGGCTTGATAATTTCTATTTCCTCACCGGGCATGACCAGCACCGTGTCTTTCCAGCCGCTGTCGATGAAGCCTTCCTTGACAGTGTCGTATTCCTCCCTGCGCATGCCTTCCATTCTTCTGGAAAGGATCTGATACTGCTGGCCATGCAAATGAATGGGGTGCGCCATGGACATCATCATGCCACCGCCCATGCCTCCTCCCATCATTCCGCCGCCGCCCATCATTCCCATGCCGCCGGACATTCCCCCCATACCGCCCTGCATCTGCTTTCCATCCTCCATCTGCATACCGCCTTTTTCATCGTCACCGTCATGCTCCTTCTTCATCGGTCCGTGGTCATGAAATATCCTGATCTTCTTGATGGAACCTACCGGCACTTTCTCAAAATCCAGCACCCGGTTCAGGGCGAAGGACTTGCCATTGAGCTGCGGGGTGCCCGGCTTCATCGAAATGCCGATGGGAATCGGATTGTCGGCATTGTCCACATCGCGTTCGGTCAGACGTTTTATCGATGCCAGCTTCGCCGGCAGCTTCGGCGAATCGCCGACCTGCTCGACAACCTCGAATGTGGCGATGGGAAACTTGGCGCCCTGGGCAAGGGAACCCCCCATCATACCCATACCGCCACCCATACCGCCACCCATTCCTCCGCGCATACCGCCCATGCCGCCACGCATGCCTCCCATCATTCCCATGCCACCTCCCTGCATCCGGCCAGAGCCGCGATTGTTCTTCATCCGTTCATACATGGGCGGCATGGCGCCGGAATAGGGCAGGCTGTACAACACCAATTTTTCACCCACCTTGCGGCCGCTGAAATCCAGCCAAAGATCAATGCGTTCGCCGGGAGCGAGCATTAGATAGGGACGCGTCTCCGGCTTCTCCAACAGGCCGGCGTCGGTACCAATGGCAGTCAGCGGCGTACCGTCATCCCAGCCCAGCTTGTAGATTCTGGAATTGGAGCCGTTGACCGCCCTGAAGCGATAGGCCCTGGACTTGACGGAAAACAAGATATCCGCTCTGCCATTGACCAGGATCTTTTCACCCAGGAAGCCCATCATCCGGCCATGCATGCCATGTACATAGCGCAGCTGGTTTCTCTGGTCGAAGCTGCGGTCCTGAATCACCAGCGGCATATCGAACTCACCCGATGGCAGACCCAGGGACTTTTCCTGCTCGTCGGTCACGGTGATCAGTCCCGCCAGCCCCTTATAGACCTGCTCCGCGGTCAATTCATGGGTATGGGAATGATAGAAGCTGGTGCCGGCACGGTTGACCACTTCGAATTCGTAGACGAAGCGTGCACCCGGCATGATGGAATACATGCGCTGACCGCCATGGAGAGCGAAGCGAAGGCGGTTAGTCCTCGGTAGCGACCAGGGCCGCACTGTTTATCCGGC
>JANEMG010000120.1:6462-7127 GCA_024511045.1 Gammaproteobacteria bacterium
GCAGGACGGCCGGGGCAATAATGGCTGTCGCGTTGGCGAGTCGATTTTGGAGACTTGGATGTCCCAAAATCTATCACGAGGTAGCGACACGCTTGGGATGGCCGTCGCTTTTCTGGGGCACATGCAGGCCATGCCAGTGAATGATGGAAGGTTCGCGCAGGCGATTGTAGAAATAGATCCTGACCTTCTGGCCTTTTTCGAAGTTGAGTATGGGGCCCAGATAATTCCCTTTCAAAGGGATCATGGTCTGCTTTGGCCCCTTCAGCAGCTTGGCATAATATTTCTGTACATTGGTGTTCGCGCCGCTCTGCAGAATGGGCACATAGGCCTTGCGCGCGGTGAATTCAATTTCCACGTCCGGATGAAAATTGGCCGTGGGGAAACTCTTGATCTGCCCGGTCTGCGCCGACAGCAGCCCTGGAAATGCCGAAGCCGCAGCGCCCAGCGCCGAAACCTGCAGAAAACGCCGGCGATTGTTGTCTATTTTTTTTGTGTCATAGCACCCTTCCTCTCTAAGATTTTCCGAATAAACCTTGTTTATTAATATAACTAGAGTTTAGAGTAAGCAACATTGTTCCACCGTATATTTTCGGGTGAAATAAAGTTGCTATTTTGTTCATACTGCCCGTTAGAGCTTGTTCTATACGCTGATTGCTGCATCCTGC